>DATMCA010001689.1:0-6663 GCA_035559015.1 Umezawaea sp.
GTTGGTCTTCCAGTTCTTCAGGTCGGCTTCGCGGTGGGCGATGTTCCAGTCGCCGCACACGACGACCTCGCGGCCGTCGGCGGCGGACTTCTCGCGCAGCTCGACCAGGTACGGGAGGAACTCGGCCATGAACCGGTCCTTCTCGTCCTGCCGAGGGGTGCCGACGTCGCCGCTCGGGAGGTAGAGGCTGGCCACGACGACGCCGGGCAGCTCCATCTCGACGTACCGGCCGCTCGCCTCGAACTCCGCCGCGCCGAAGCCGATCCGCACGGCGTCGGGGGCGGTGCGGCTGAGCAGCGAGACGCCGCTGCGGCCCTTGACCTCGGAGTGGGCGTGAACGACGTGCCAGCCGTCCGGTTCACGCACCTCGTCGTCGAGCTGGCCCGGCTCGGCCCGGACCTCCTGGAGGCACACGACGTCCGCCTCGGTCGCGGCGAGCCACTCCAGGTAGCCCTTCTTGGCGGCGGCACGCAGGCCGTTGACGTTCACGGTCGACACGGTCAGCACGCGGAAAGCCTAGCCACGGGCCGCGGTGTGGAAGCCGTACGGGTAGCGCGCCCGGCAGCCGGTGCAGTGCGCGACCAGTCCGAGCATCCCGACCAGCACGCTCGACGCCTCGGCGGGCACCGCTTCGAGCGGCTCCCCGTAGGCCTCGGTGACCAGGCCCGGCCACTCCGGATCGCACGCGCACGTCATCAGCTCGGCTTCGCCGCCGCGGAACCACTTCGAGAACATGGGACATATCAGACCATCAGGTCGCCGCGCACTGGCTGTCGGAGGTGGGCGCGACGAACTCCTCGTTCACCCACCGCCCGGTGTCGAGCATCCGGTAGCCGTTCTCGACCTTGCGCTCGGCCCGCGTCACCGCGTCGCGCTGCAACGTCGACAGGATGGGCTGCGTGTCGGCGGGCCCGGACCGCACGTTGAGCACGTCCGCCGTCACGGTCATCCGGCACGTGGTCGACGCGTCCGCCTGCCCCATCGGCTTCCCGCCGTTGGCCGCGTACATCAGCCCCGCCCCGACCAGCACCCCGATCACGATCATGCCCCGCACCGGAATCCCGAACATCACTCGCCTCCCCGATCGACCGCTCACCCGCAGGTATAGCCACCGGGAGGCCTGTGTGGACGGTTTGGCTGCGGAACCACTCCGCAGGCGCACCGAACGGGCGGCGGAGGTCACGGACCGTGCGGGAACACTGCGGGCGGCCCCGGTGAGGGACCGCCCGCCGTGCCACGTGGTCGAAATCAGGCAGCACGCCGCCCGCGCGCCACGACGACCGCGCCGATCCCCACGACCAGGCTCAGCAGGCCGAAGGCCATGAGGCCCACGGCGTTCACGCCGGTGTCGGCCAGACCACCGTCGCCGGCTCCACCCGCACCGCCACCGCCACCCGCAGGCGGAGTGGTCGAGGTGGTCGGCGTGGTCGGAGTCGGGTCGGTCGTGGGCGGGACGGGGTCGGTGTCCAGGACGTCCGGGCCGGGCACGACGTTGAGGTACCAACCACCGCCGCAGAACGCGCAGGTGCCGATGGTGAAGCCTCCCTGGCCGTGCTCGAACTTCCACGGGCCGTACAGCTTCAGGTCGTACGGCCCCGCCGGGAGGTCGATGAAGTCCACCCGGCCCTCGGCGTTGGTGGTCGCCTTCGCGACGAGCCGTCCGGAGATCCGGTCGATCGCGGCGACCTTCACCCCGGCCAGCAGTTCGTCGGCGTCGGCGGTCAGGTCCTCGTCGCGGTCGTGGTAGAGGACGCCCCAGGTGTCGCCGTTCGCGGCACCCGGTACCCGCGCGACGTCCTGGTCCGCCGGGTAGCCGACGGGGCCGTCACCCGGCCCGAAGTCGCACGCCACGTAGACCGCCGCGTAGCCCGCGGCCTTCGCGGGCACGACACCGGTGACCGTCAGGGTCAGCGAACCGCCCGCGGGGACGGTGACGCCCGGCCGGTTCCACGCCAGGTCGCCGATGGCCATGTCGACGACGTGCGGGCCTTCGCCGCTGCGGTCGCACGCCGCCTTGACGCCGCTGATGTCCTGGGAGCCCTTGTTGGTGAGCACCACCGTGATCCGGGCCGTCTGCCCCACCGCGTAGGTGTCCTCGGTGAAGTCGACCGAGGCTTCGAGCTGGTCGCTGAGCGGGCGGACCCCCCGGAAGTCCAGCACCTCGTCGCCGTCGACGTCGAGGTACTGGTAGGTCGGCAGGACCCAGCCGCCCGGCGCGTCGCCCGCGGACACCCAGTAGGTGCGCAGGGGCAGATCGGCGGCCCGGTACCAGCCGTCCGCGCCGGTGCGAACCCTCACCGGTTGCCCCTCGGCGGAGAGGGTGACCTCGACGCCTTGGAGGCCCTCACCCGCGTCCGCAGCGCCGTTGCCGTTGGCGTCGCCGTAGACGAGACCGCTGACCGAGCCCCTGCGCGAGTCCGGCGCGGTCAGCGGAACGGCGACGTCGAAGTTGTTGTTCTCGTACGAGCGGTCGCCGTTCGACGAGATCGAGAAGCGGGTGACCGGAGGGCCCTGCCAGGAGAAGGCCCGGCCCTCTGCCACGACGACCACCTTCTCCCCGGCCGGGATGGAGGCGCCGGGAGCGGTACCCAGGACACCGAGGCCGTTGACGGCGACGAACGAGCCGGAAACGGTCTGGGTGAACGCCCGCACGCCCGTGGCGGCGGCGTCGCCGTGGTTGGTGACCGTGATCTCGACGGGGAAGGTCTGACCGACGAGGTACGGGCCCCCGTCCACCTTCACGGTGATTCCGGGATCGGCGACCCCGGCGTTGATGTCCGGAACGCCGGGTGCGGCGTCCGGCACGGGCACCGGGTCCGGGTCCGGCACGGGCGCGGGCGGGACGTCGGGCGTGCTGGGCTCGGTGCTCGGCGGCGTTGGCTCGCCGGCCTCCGGTGCCGTGGGTTCCGCGGGAGCGGTGGTCTCCGCGGGAGTTCCGGGTTCCTCGGCGTAGGCGGTGGCGCAGAGCGTCCCGCTGAGCGCCAGAGCGGCGACGAGTGCGATGGACCTGCGCGCTAAAGAGCGCGCCGAATGCACGGGCAAAGTGGTGATCCCCCCAAGGATGGCCCCACGACGTGGAGCAGAACAGGCCCCCCGACCTGCTCAGGAACATATCGCCCGAACCACCCCCGCTCTAGGTTCTTTCGGCCCAACGGTCCGCGCACGACGAAGGGCCCGACCGGAAACCGGTCGGGCCCTCCACGTCACGGGATCAGGTCAGAAGGAGGCCATCTTCTTCTGGAGGTTCTCGTCCAGCGTCGCGAGGAAGTCCTCGGTCGTCTGCCACTCCTGGTCCTTGCCCACGAGCGCGGCGAGGTCCTTGGTCATCTTGCCGCTCTCCACGGTCTCGATGACGACCTGCTCCAGGGTCTCCGCGAACTTGGTGACCTCGGGGGTGCCGTCGAGCTTGCCGCGGTGCTTCAGGCCACCGGTCCACGCGTAGATCGACGCGATCGGGTTGGTGGAGGTGGGCTTGCCCGCCTGGTGCTGGCGGTAGTGCCGCGTCACGGTGCCGTGCGCCGCCTCGGCCTCGACGGTCTTGCCGTCCGGGGTCATCAGGACCGAGGTCATGAGGCCCAGCGAGCCGAAGCCCTGCGCCACGGTGTCGGACTGGACGTCACCGTCGTAGTTCTTGCACGCCCAGACGTAGCCGCCCTCCCACTTCATCGCGGCGGCGACCATGTCGTCGATCAGGCGGTGCTCGTACGTGAGGCCCTTGGCGTCGAACTCCGCCTTGAACTCCTCGTCGAAGATCTTCTGGAAGATGTCCTTGAAGGCACCGTCGTACGCCTTGAGGATGGTGTTCTTCGTCGACATGTACACCGGGTAGTTGCGCTGCAACCCGTAGGAGAACGAGGCGCGCGCGAAGTCCTCGATGGACTTGTTGAAGTTGTACATGCCCATCGCCACGCCGCCGTCGTCGGCGAAGTTCGCCACGACGTGCTCGATCGGCTCGGAGCCGTCCGCGGGCTGGAACTTGATGGTGAGCTGACCGGCGCCGGGGACCTTGAAGTTGGTCGCCTTGTACTGGTCGCCGTGGGCGTGACGGCCGATGATGATCGGCTTCGTCCAGCCCGGCACCAGGCGCGGGATGTTCGAGATGATGATCGGCTCGCGGAAGACGACGCCGCCGAGGATGTTGCGGATCGTGCCGTTGGGCGAGACCCACATCTTCTTCAGGCCGAACTCCTCGACCCGCGCCTCGTCCGGCGTGATGGTCGCGCACTTGACGCCGACGCCGTGCTTCTTGATGGCGTTCGCCGCGTCGATGGTCACCTGGTCGTCGGTCGCGTCCCGGTGCTCGATGCCCAGGTCGTAGTACTCGAGGTTGACGTCCAGGTACGGGTGGATCAGCTTGTCCTTGATGAACTGCCAGATGATCCGGGTCATCTCGTCGCCGTCGAGTTCGACGACGGTCCCCTGCACCTTGATCTTGCCCATGTTCTCGGACTGCTCCCTTCGAGTTCCTACTCGCGACCCGCGCAAGCGGTACAAGCGTACTGCTAAAGCCTGATGGCCGTCGGTCGACCGTGACGTAAACGACGCCGCGACTTCACCGAGCCTGCCATGAGCCGTCCGAACTCGCGGAACTGACCGGTAGGTTCCGATGATCACCTACGCTTCCCCGAACGAGTGATCTTGGGGGGAAGCAGTTGTCCACGGGACCTACCCACGCCATGAGCGGCCTGCTGGCGTGGGCCGCCGTCACGGCGCTCGCCGCCGACCACCCGATCGGCCAGTTGCAGCCCCAGAGCTGGGCCGTCGGCGCCGTGCTCGCGACGGGAGCGGCCCTCCTGCCCGACCTCGACCACCCCGGTTCGACCGTGTCGCGCACGTTCGGACCGCTCACCCAGGGCATCTCCGGGGGCGTGAGCGCGGTCAGCGCGTTCGTGTACCGGACCACCCGCACCAAGCGCGACTCCAAGCGCGAGGGCGGCCACCGCGGGCTCACGCACACGCTGGTGTTCGCGCTGTTCGCCGCCGTCGGCACCACCGCGATCGTGCAGACCAGCCAGAAGTGGGCGCTGCCGCTGCTGATGTTCATCTTCGCGGGCCTGGCCGTGCGCGGGATCATGAACGACTGGTGCCCTAAGCAGGACGCGCTGCTGATCACCGGCGCCTCGGCGGTGATCACCTGGATCTGCCTGTCGTGGACCGCGCAGACGTCCGCGAGCGCGGCGGCGTGCGGCCTGGCGGTCGGCATCGGGTGCGTGGCGCACTACCTCGGTGACGCGATCACCGAGCAGGGCTGCCCGATCCTGTGGCCGATCCCGTTGGGCGGCAAGACGTGGTTCAACGTCGCGCCGCCGAAGATCATGCGGATGAAGACCGGCGGCAAGGTCGAGATGGCCGTCATCGGGCCGATCATCACCGTGCTGTCGGTGTGGCTCTCGGCCGCCGCCCTGCAGAACGCGGGCGTCCTGCCGTTCCTCGGCGGGTTCGACCTGCTGCCGATCTGAGGGGTGCCCGACCCGGCGGGATGTTCACCGACCAGCCATTCGGCGGCTACCGGTGCATCACCCGATCGGACTAACCTCCACGCCCGAGGACCAACGCCGAGGAGGCGCCAGTGCAGGGCAGCACCTGGCTGGGGCTGGACGCGGACCACCGCACCCCGGCAGACGTCGACACGACCGCGCTCCACCTGCACGCCGCACTGCTGTTCGACGCCCGCGTGGTGTGCGCGCACGAGGTCGACGGGCACCACGCGATGTCGTTCCGGTTGGCCGAGTACCCGTCGGAGAACACGATCTCGACGTTGGTCGAACGCGGGTACGGGGTGGCCGTGCACAACGGGTCGTTGCAGCGGCTCGAAGGGCCGGAAGCGTTGCGGCGCGGTGCTTTGAGGGCCGCGTTGGCGCATCGGGACCGGTTGGAGGGGCGGGCTCTTCGCTTTCCGGGGCAGAGGGCGTTGCGGGGGCGGTACGGAGTGTCGGACGTCCTCGCGTTCAGCGCGATCGACGAGGTCCTGCCGCACGGGGTGAAGAGCGTGGACGCACGGGGGGATCTTCGGCCGGTGTTCGAGGGTGGGAAGTTGGTGCTGCGGGTCTAGCTGGGGTGCGCGCCCACCGTGTCGCGGATCTGGGAGCCGAGGCCGGAAGCGCCTTGGCGGGCGCAGTGGGCGCAGCAGAAGAAGCGGCCCTCCACTTCCACGCCGTGGCCGAGGATGCGGCAGTCGCAGTGCTCGCAGCGGGGGGCCAGGCGTTGGATGGCGCACTCGAAGCTGTCGAAGGTGTGGATGCCTCCGCTGGTGGTGCGGATCTCGAAGGCCATCCAGTAGTCGTTGCCGCATACGTCGCAGGTCGCCATGGTGGGGAGCGTGGGGCAGGTGGGGGTGGGGCGCAACTTTTGGGCTTGACCGGGTGTCGCAGGGTGGCCTGTGGGGGGGTCAGGGTTTGCGGAGGCGAGGGTTTGCGGCGGAGGCCAGGGCGGCGGGTTCGCGGCGGAGGATCACCGGTGCTGGTACCAGCGTGGTGTGGCCGATTTGACTTGGGGCCCCTGGATTTGCCCCTTTATCGGGCAAAAGGCAGTGCCCGAAAGCCCTGCCCGATCGCAATTTTAAGGGGCAAATCCCCCAAGTAAAATCGGCCACGGTCTAGGGCCCGGTTCGTCTGCCGGGTTCGTTGCAGAGGGCAGACCCCTCTTAACTGGCTCTTGATACCT
>DATMCA010001690.1:0-2660 GCA_035559015.1 Umezawaea sp.
CGGTACTGCTCGCCCTGAGCGCCAACTCCCCCTTCATAGACGGCAAGGACACCGGCTACGCCTCCTGGCGTTACCTCTCCTGGAGCCCGTGGCCATCAGCAGGAGCACCACCGCACTTCAACTCCGCCGAGGAATACCACCTGGCCAGGCGAGCCATGCTCGACAGCGGCGCAGCCATGGACGCGGCCACCGTCTACTGGGACGTACGCCTGTCCGCGAACCACCCGACAGTGGAACTACGCGTTTGCGACGTAGCCGCAACAGTCGACGAGGCAGTACTGATCGCCGCACTCACCCGTGGCATCGCAGCCATGGCACTCAGCTCCCGAGTACCAGCACTGGACGTAGCACCACACGTACTGCGCGCAGCCCTGTGGCGCTCGGCAAGAGACGGCGTGGAAGGCACGAACGTAGACCTGCAAACCGGCTCACTCGTACAAGCCACCACACAGGTACAAGCACTGGTCACCTGGGTCCGCCCAGCCCTGGAAGCCGCGGGCGACTACGAACGAGTCACCGACAGCGTCGACCGCATCCTGCTGGACGGCTCCGGCGCAGCCCGACAACGACGAGCATTCCAACAACACGGCAACCTGGAAGACGTCGTAGACCTACTAATCAAACAAACAGCCCAGGGGTAAAAACCAGCCACCACCAACACCCGCAGCCAGACCGGGCCCAGAGCGCGCCCACCACCAACTACCGGCAGCCGGACCGGGCCCTAGACCGTGGTCGATTTTACTTGGGGGATTTGCCCCTTAAAATTAGTCGGGCTGCGGGCTTCACTCCTGCCCTTTTCGGCCCGACGAAGGGGCAAATCCAGGGGCCCCAAGTCAAATCGACCACACCACGCTGGTACTCGCGCCCGCACCAACCCCCGCCGGTACTCACGCTCGCACCAACCCCTCCCCAACAAACAGCCCCACGCAAAAGGCCCGCCTGAACCATCCAGACGGGCCTCCGCAAACTTCAACTCACACCGTGAACCCCAACGCACGCAACTGCTCACGCCCGTCATCCGTGATCTTCTCCGGCCCCCAGGGCGGCATCCACACCCAGTTGATCCGGAAGTCATCCACCAGACCCCCACCCGGCCCACCAGTCAAAGCGGCCCGGGTCTGATCCTCGATCACATCCGTCAACGGACAAGCCGCCGACGTCAACGTCATGTCGATGATCGCGATGTTGCCCTCTTCGACCCGAAGGTCGTACACCAGCCCGAGGTCAACCACGTTGATCCCCAACTCGGGGTCAACCACGTCCCGCATGGCCTCTTCGAGGTCGTCGTACGCCGCAAGATCCGCCTTCGGCGCCGGCGGCACGGGCAGCCCCTCAACCCCGCGCACCACCTCAGTGCTCTGCTCGCTCATGCCTTTGCTCCTTCGCTGCGGGCGACCGCGTCCTTGAAAGCCATCCACCCCAGCAACGCGCACTTCACCCGCGCCGGGTACTTCGAAACGCCCGCGAAGGCGATGCCGTCCTCCAGGACGTCCTCGTCGGGTTCCAGCGTGCCGCGGCTCTGCATCAGCTCCACGAACGCGTCGAACTTCTTGAACGCCTCGCCCACCGACTTGCCGATGACCAGGTCCGTCAGCACCGACGTGGAGGCCTGGCTGATCGAACAGCCCTGGCCCTCGTACGACACGTCCGCGACGGTCTCGCCGTCCAGCTTGACCCGCAACGTCACCTCGTCACCGCAGGTCGGGTTGACCTGGAACGACTCGGCGTCGTACGGGTCCCGCAGACCACGACCGTGCGGGTTCTTGTAGTGGTCCAGGATGATCTCCTGGTACATCTGCTGCAACTGCATGGTCATCCCACCCCGAAGAACCGCTGGGCTTCGCGGACACCGTCCACGAGCGCGGTCACCTCGTCGAGGTCGTTGTAGAGGTAGAAGGAAGCTCGAACGCTGGCCTGCACACCCAGCCTGCGGTGCAGCGGCCACGCGCAGTGGTGCCCGACCCGGACGGCGATGCCGAGGCTGTCCAGCACCTGCCCGGCGTCGTGGGCGTGGACGCCGTCGATGTCGAACGACACCGCGCCACCACGGTCCACAGCGGACTTCGGCCCGATGATCCGGACGCCGGGGATCTCGCCCAGGCCCGCCAGCGCGGCTTCGGTCAGCAGGTGCTCGTGCGCGGCGATCCGGTCCATGCCGACGACGGACAGGTAGTCCACCGCCGCACCGAGACCGATGGCCTGCGACGTCATGGGCACGCCCGCTTCGAACCGCTGCGGGGGCGGCGCGAACGTGGACTTGGCCATGTGGACCATCTCGATCATGGATCCACCGGTGAGGAACGGCGGCAGCGCCTCCAGCAGTTCACGCCTGCCGTAGAGCACCCCGATCCCCGACGGGGCCAGCATCTTGTGCCCGCTGAAGACCGCGAAGTCCACGCCGAGGGCGTGGAAGTCGACCTTCGAGTGCGGCACCGACTGGCAGGCGTCCAGCACGGTCAGCGCACCGACCCTGCGAGCCGCCGCCACCAGTTCCGCGACGGGGTTGATCGTGCCGAGCACGTTGGACTGGTGGGTGAACGCGATGACCTTGGTCCTCGGCGTCACCAGTTCGTCCACATCGGACAGGTCCAGCCTGCCCTCGTCCGTGACGCCGAACCAGCGGAGCGTCGCGCCGGTGCGGAGGCAGAGCTGCTGCCACG
>DATMCA010001691.1:0-12101 GCA_035559015.1 Umezawaea sp.
AGACCGGGCCCTAAAACCGTGGCCGATTTTACTTGGGGGATTTGCCCCTTAAAATTAGTCGGGCTGCGGGCTTCACTCCTGCCCTTTTTGGCCCGACTAAGGGGCAAATCTAGGGGCCCCAAGTCAAATCGGCCACCCACGCTGATACCGGCAGCCACAGCCCCCACCACAACGGCAGCCTGAAAACCCTCAAACCTCCAACGGCCGCAAGATCCGATCCAGCCACCCCGTCACAGCCCGGTGCAACCCCTCCGCATCAGCCTTCAACGAGTGATCCCCCTTCAACAACACCACCTCCCGGTGATGCGCCGTCTCAGGCCTCCCGAACGGATCCGTCTCCCCCTGCACGATCAGGGTGGGCACCTCCACCCCCTCCAACTCCCCAGCCCGACTCTTCTCCGGCTTCCCTGGCGGATGCACCGGAAACGCCAAACAAAGAACCGCCACAGCCAACCCCTCCCCCGAAGTCCGACAAGCCACCCTCGCCCCAGAAGACCGCCCACCGAAAAGAAGCGGCATCCCGTCGAACCACCGCACCCCAAGATCCTCGACCACGGCCAACCAAGCCGCATCCAACTGCTGAGCAGGCGCAGGCGCCCGCCGCCCAGCCACCCGATACGGCTGCTCCACCAGCGCAACGTGCACCCCGGCATCCACGGCCGCCCGAGTAGCGGCCACCAGGTCAGGCGCCCCGATCCCCCCACCGGCCCCGTGCCCCAGCAGCAACGCCGCCCTCCCCTCAGCCGAGCAGTGCAACTCGGCCCGAGCCGGACCGTGCGGCGTGTCGACGAGGGTGCTCGTCATGACGACTCGAACAGGGTGGGTTCAGGCATCTCCGCGGCGGTCAACGAAACGGGGTCCATCAACTCCGGCCCGTTGTTCCGCACGCTGTTCACGGCCATCGACACCGGACGCAACTCCAACCCGTCCACCAACCCCGGATCCGGCGACAACAACGACGAGGGATCCGCCGAATCCGGATCCAACCAGGCCCCCCAGTGCGAAGCCGGCAACAACAACGGCATCCGGTGGTGCACGGAGGTCATCTCTCCAATGGCATCGGTGGTCAACACCGCGCAGGTGATGACGGCCTTCCGCCCCAGTTCCTCGTCCGGCTGCCACCACACGGACCAGATTCCGGCCATGGCCAGGCTCGACCCGTCATCAGGATTGATGAAGAAAGGCTGCTTCCGCCCTTCTCCCGGCTGCCATTCGTACCAACCGTCGGCGGGGATGATGCACCGCCGTTTGGCCGCCGAGTCCCGGTACGAAGGCTTGGTCAGCACGCTCTCCGACCGCGCGTTGATCATCTTCGCGGCGCCGGACATGTCCTTGGCCCAGTGCGGCACCAACCCCCACCGCATCACCCGGACGCTGCGCTCCGTGACCGCCGGGTCGGGTTCGCCGTCAGCGTCGCGGGGGTGCCTCTCCACCACTGCCAGCACGTTCTTCGTGGGGGCGATGTTGTAGTCCGGGCCGGGGGCGTCGCCCTCCGTGGCGTCCACCGCGTCGAACTCGGCCGCCAGCAGCGCCGGGTCCTTGGTGGAGGCGTACCTACCGCACACTCCAGATCACCTCCGCGCCCAGATCATCTCCGGGCAAGCCATCGTCGCACGTCGTCCGCACCGGTGCGACCCCTCGACGACCTGATGCGGAATCATCGACCCATGACTCAGCAGTGGTCCGCTCCCACCGCCAACGGCCCAGTCCGCGCGACGGTACCCGTGCCCGGCTCCAAGTCGATCACCAATCGCCTGCTGCTGTTGGCCGCCCTGGCCGACGGCCCCTCCGTGCTGCACGCGCCCCTGCGCAGTCGCGACAGCACGCTGATGGTGGACGCCCTCAGGGCGCTCGGCGTGGACGTCGCCGACGGCCCCGACGGGAGTTGGCGGGTGACGCCCGGCGAGCTGCGCGGCCCGGCGGACGTGGACTGCGGGCTCGCGGGCACGGTCATGCGGTTCCTGCCGCCCGCCGCGGCCATCGCGACCGGCGAGATCCGGTTCGACGGCGACCCGCACGCGCGGCTGCGGCCGATGGGCACCGTCCTGTCCGCCCTGCGCGCCCTCGGCGCCGACATCACCGGCGACGGGCTGCCGTTCACCCTGAACGGCACCGGCTCGCTGCGCGGCGGCGACGTGACGATCGACGCGTCGGGCTCGTCGCAGTTCGTCTCGGGGCTGCTGCTGTCCGGCGCGCGCTACGAGCAGGGCGTGCGGGTCCTGCACGACGGCAAGCCGGTCCCGTCCCTCCCCCACATCGCGATGACCGTCGAGGTGCTGCGCGCCGCGGGTGTCGAGGTGGACGACCGGGAGCCGAACACCTGGACCGTCGCACCCGGCCCGGTGCGCGGGCGCGAGTGGCACGTCGAGCCGGACCTGTCCAACGCCACCGTGTTCCTGGCGGCGGCGGCCGTGACCGGTGGCGAGGTGACCGTGCCCGGCTGGCCGACCAAGACCACCCAGGCGGGTGACGCGGTGGGCGACATCCTCCAGCGGATGGGCTGCGAGGTCGTGCTGGACGAGCGCGGGCTGACCGTGCGCGGGCCGGAGCGGCTGTCGGGCCTGGACATCGACCTGCACGACGAGAGCGAGCTGACCCCGACGGTCGCCGCGCTGGCGGCGCTGGCGGACGGGCCGACGCGGATCCGCGGGGTGGCGCACATCCGCGGGCACGAGACGGACCGGCTCGCGGCGCTCGTCGCCGAGATCAACGGGGTCGGCGGCGCGGCGGAGGAGACCGAGGACGGGCTGGTCATCGACCCGAAGCCGCTGCGCGGCGGGCCGTGGCGCGCGTACGCCGATCACCGGATGGCGACCGCGGGTGCGATCATCGGCCTGGTCGTGCCGGGCGTCGAGGTCGACGACATCGGCAGCACCTCCAAGACGATCCCCGACTTCCCAGGAATGTGGGCAACGATGCTCAACGAGGTCCGTTGACGTGAGCCGTGGCGACTGGCACAAGCTCGACGAGTCCGACGTGCGGGTGCGGCCGGGGAAGGGGACCCGGCCGCGCAGCAAGAAGCGCCCCGAGCACGCTGACGCCGTGCCCGCGATGGTGGTCGGCGTGGACCGCGGGCGCTGGACGTGCGCGCTGGACGACGACCCGAAGCGCCTGGTGACGGCCATGCGCGCGCGGGAGCTCGGGCGGACGCCGGTCGTCGTCGGCGACCGGGTCGGGCTGGTCGGCGACGCGTCCGGGCAGCCGGACACGCTGGCGCGGATCGTGAAGGTCGCCGACCGGAACAGCGTGCTGCGCCGCACCGCGGACGACAACGACCCCTTCGAACGGGTCGTGGTGGCGAACGCGGACCAGCTGATCATCGTGACGGCGCTGGCGGACCCGGAGCCGCGCACCGGGTTCATCGACCGGTGCCTGGTCGCGTCGTACGCGGGCGGGCTGACGCCGGTGCTGTGCCTGACGAAGGCGGACCTGGCGAGCCCGGAGGAGCTGCTCGCCGCGTACGCCGAACTGGACCTCGTGGTGGTCGTGACGAGGTCCGACGAGGACCCGAAGCCGTTGCGGGAGCAGATGGCGACCAAGGTGTCCGCGCTGATCGGGCACTCCGGCGTCGGCAAGTCGACGCTGATCAACCAGCTCGTGCCCGGCGCGAACCGGGCGGTCGGCGTGGTCAGCGGCGTCGGCAAGGGGCGGCACACGTCGACCCAGACCGTGGCGCTGCCGCTGCCGGAGGGCGGCTGGGCGGTGGACACGCCGGGCATCCGCTCGTTCGGGCTCGCGCACATCACGCCGACCGACATCGTGGCCGCGTTCCCCGGCATGCGGGAGATGGCCGAGGAGTGCCCGTCGGGCTGCGGCCACCTCGGCGCGCCGGAGGACCCGGACTGCATGCTGGACGAACTGGTCACCACGGGCGTGGCGACGCAGGGCAGGCTCGACTCCCTGCGCCGCCTGCTCAGTTCCCGAGCGGGCCTGGAGGAGTACCCGGACTAGTGCCGTATCAGGCAACGTTCGCCCTGTTGACGACCTCGCGTAGCCGCCGATCCTGAGCGTGCTTGTTTCGCCAGATGATGTAGCGGCGGATCATGCTGCCCTGCTCCTTGTGGCTGGCGTGGTCTGTGCCGTCGAGAGTGAAGTACCGCAGAGCGGTGAACTGGGCCTCGATACGGTTGAGCCACGACGAGTTCGTCGGGGTGTAGGCGATCTCGACGTTGTTGGCCTCGGCCCACTCGGCGACCCGACGACACCGCCTGGTGCTCAGGTGCGGGGCATAGTTGTCGCACACGATCGCCAGCCGCACCGTCGGCGGATACAGCGTGCGCAGATAACGGCAGAACTCCAGGAACTTCGTCCGGTTCTTGGTGTGCTTGATGTGGCCGTAGAGCTTGTCGGTGGACAGGTCGTAGGCCGCGAACAGGTGCCGGACCCCGTGCGGACGGGTGTAGGTCGCCCGCCGTCGGGGCCTGGGCTCGCGATCGGGATCCTTGTGCCTGCCAGCGCGTTCGGCCCACTGCCGGCCGGGATGCGGTTGCAGGTTGAGCGGCCCGAACTCGTCCAGGCAGAACACCACTGTCGGCTCGCCCGGCTCGGGCACGATCTCGCCGTCGGCGATCGCGTAGAGGTGTTCCACCCGTGCCTTCTTGGTCGGGTAGTCCGGATCGCGGGAGGCCTTCCAGGTCTTCACGCGGTGAAAGGAGACGCCTTCCTCGCGGAGCAGGATGCGCAGGCCCTCGTGGCTGATGTCGTCGACCACCCCCTCGGCGACCAGGAAATCGGCCAGCTTGGCCAGACTCCAGGTCGAGAACGGCAGGTCGTGCTCGACCGGCCTGGACTTGACGATCTTCTTGATCTCCCGACGTTCGGGCAGCGTGAACGTCCTGGGTCGACCGCCGGAGTATTTCGGGTAGAGGGAGTCGAAGCCGTCGGCGTTGAAGTTGTGGATCACGTCCCGGACCCGGTCGGTGCTGGTGAACGTCACCTCGGCGATCTTGGCCACCGCCATGCCCTGCGCGGACAGCAGGACCATCTGCGCTCGTCGCCAGGTCACCACCGACCCGGTGCCCCGGCGGACGATCCGCAACAGCCGCCGGCCCTCGTCCGGGTCGATCTCACGGACACGTACTCGCTCTGCCACCGGGCCAGCCTGACGCACACCTGCCACTCGGGCCAGGACCCGAACGGCGCGTCATGTCAGAACAGGGCGAACCTTGTCTGATGCGGCACTAGTTCCAACCCTTGCGGGGCGGTTCCGTCGTCCGGGTGGTCCCCGCTCCGCGAGCGAGCGGCTGGGCTGGAAATGCCCCGGCGATCGGTCACCCCACTAGCGGCGGCCGAGGTAGGCGAGCAGCCGGTCGGCCGGGGTCTCCGGTTCGACCGGCGCGGCGAACCGGGCCGGTCGGTCGGCGTCGCTGACCAGCAGCAGCGCCAACGGGTACAGCTCGTCCGCGAGCGCCCGCGGGATCGGCCGGACCTCGCCGCACGCGCGGGCGATGTCCCACCCGTGCACGGCGACCTCCAGCGCACCCGCCCGCGCCACGATGTCCGTGGTCACCGGGCAGCCGCCGATGGACACCTCCGGGCGGCCGTCCTGCGCCGTCCACGCGCCGAGCAGCCGCCGGGCGTGGTCACGGGTCGCGGCGACGGGGTCGTCGTGGTCGACCGCGACGGGCTCCAGGTCCACGTGCCCGTCGTCGGCGGCCTCCCGCAGCGCCGCGAGCGAGTCGACCAGGTGCCGCAGCAGTGCGCGCAGGTCCCACTCGTGGCACGGGGTCGGGAGCGACAGGGCGTCCGGCGTGACCGCTTGCAGACAGCCCAGGGTGTATGCGACGGCCCGTTCGAGCAGGCCGACGTGGCTCACGGCGCCACCGACGGCGGCAGGCCGAACACCTCGAAGAGGGACGCGTCGAGGAAGTTGACGACGTGCGAGATGCCCTTCTCGCCGATCGTCAGCACCTGGATGTTGAACGCCTTCCCGCTCAGGTACACCGCGACGGCGGGCTGGCCGTTGGCGCGCGTCGGCAGCGCCCGGATGTCGCCGGGGCAGCGGATCTCCAGGTGCCTGGCCACGGCGTCCGGACCGCGGTACCAGGACTTGTACGGCGGCATCTCCCAGACGACGTCGGATGTGAACAGGCCGACGATCGCCGGGATGTCCTTGGCCTCGAACGCCGTCACGTACCGGTCGAGCAGTTCCCGCTGGGCCGCGGTCGACGGTTCGACCACCGACTCCTCGGTCACCTCCGCCAACCGAGCCCTGGCCCGTTGCAGGATGCTGTTGACCGCAGGGGTCGACGTGTCCAACAGCTCGGCGACCTCCGCGGCCCGCCACCTGAGCACGTCGCGCAGGACCAGGACGGCCCGCTGCCTCGGCGGCAGGTACTGGAGCGACGCGACCAGTGCCAGCCGGATCGTCTCGCGCCCGGTGACGACGGCCGCCGGGTCCGCGCCGACCGCCTCGTCCGGCACGGGCTCCAGCCACAGCACCTCGCCGCCGTCGACCAGGTCGTCCTCCGGGTCGGAGTCCGAGCCCAGGCCGGTGGGCAACGGGCGCCGGGCGCGCTTCTCGATGGCGGTCAGGCACGCCGTGGTCGCGATCCGGTACAGCCACGTCCGCAGCGACGACCGGCCCTCGAACCGGTCGTACGCCTTCCACGCGCGCAGGTACGTCTCCTGCACCAGGTCCTCGGCGTCGTGCACCGAGCCCAGCATCCGGTAGCAGTGCGCGAGCAGCTCACGTCGGAACGGGTCCGAGAGCTGGATGAAGTCGTCCGCCATCACGTGCCTCCCTGTCCTGGGTGCAGACCCGTCCGGGCCCGAGAACTCATCGGTGGAGGGGCTCGGTTCGTATGAACGGATGGGGTCGTTAACCGGTTCGGGTGCCTGGAGGCGTGCGTCCATGTCCCCGGAACGGGGGTGCGCGGTAGCCTGCGCGCCATGGCGCAGGTGACGGGAATAGGCGGCATCTTCTTTCGCGCCAGGGATCCCGCGCGGTTGGCCGGCTGGTACCGCGACAACCTCGGCGTGCCCATGAACGACCACGGGACGGTGACGTTCCACTGGGTCGACTCGTCCACCGACGACAACCCGGGGACGACGACGATCGCGTTGTTCGCCAACAACACCGACTACCTGGGTGAACCGGGGCAGCGGGCCATGCTGAACCTGCGGGTGGACGACCTGCGGATCCTGCTGGCGAAGTTGAAGGCGCGGGGCGTCGAGGTGCTGCCCGAGACCGAGGACTCGGAGTTCGGGCGGTTCGGCTGGTGCGTGGACCCGGAGGGCAACCGGATCGAGCTGTGGGAGCCCGCCGAGGGGATGTGACGGGCGGGCACGGCCGGGTGGACCGCGCCCGGCCCGGCGCTACATCAGGTCCAGCAGGAACGGGAGTTCCTGGCGCGCGTACCAGGCCAGTTCGTGGTCCTCGGCGCTGCCCAGGGTGAACTCGGCGTCCGGGTCGCCCAGGTCCGCCTCGTCGATCACCTCAGCCGCGGCCCGGACGGCGTCCTCGGCCTCCGAGGTGTCCAGGTGGATCGCGGCCACCAGATCCATCGGCACCGGACCCGACACCTTGACGACCGAGAAGTCCAGGTCCGGGCGCAGCTTCACGTCCTCCACGTCCACCGAGACGACCGCTCTCCTCGGCATCGCCTTGTCGTCCGTGCCCAGTTCCGCCGCCAGCAACCGGATGGAGGCGCGGGCCGCGTCGAGCATGGCCGCGTACTCCAACTCCTCCGTGTCGCCCGCGGCGTACGACTCCCTGAGCGCCGGTGTCAGGGCGAAGGCGGTGCCGCCCACCGGGCGGAACTCACCCGTGTCCACCAGGTCTCGCAACATGGCCACGGTGGCCGGAAGGTAGACCCTCATTCCGATACCGTCCCCATCAGTTCTTCCACGGATTCCTCGACCATCGCAGCTAGAACGTCCACATCGGACATCGCGTCCCTGTCGGCGTTGAGACCGAAGTAAACACCACCGTCGTACGACGTGACGCCGATCGACAGGGCTTGGTTCTTGGCCAGCGGGACGACCGGGAAGATCTCGGTCATCCTCGCGCCGGCCGCGTAGAGCGGGACCTGGGGGCCGGGCACGTTCGTGACGACGACGTTGAAGAGCCGCCGGGAGAACGAGCTGGCCGCGCGGGCGCCCAGGGCGTGCAGGGTCGGCGGGGCGAAGCCCGAGACCTTGACCAGCGTGTCGGCCGCGACGGACTGGCCGGATTCCTGGTGGGCCCTCATCGCGTGGCTCACGTGGTGCAGCCGGACCACCGGGTTGGGTTCGCCCACCGGCAGGTCGACCAGGTACGCCGCCACGCCGTTGGAGCCGTCCTCGTCCCTGACCGAGAGCGGCGCCATGGCCCGCATGGTGGTGTGGGCCGAGACGACCTCGCCGCGGGACATCAGCCAGGCCCGCAGGGCACCCGAGAGGACGGCGAGCACACCGTCGTTGACGGTGCCGCCGTGCGTGCGGCGGATCGCCCGGAACTGCTCCAGCGTGCCGCGCGCCACGGCGAAGCGGCGGGCCGGGGAGATGCGGACGTTGAGCGGGCTGCCCGGCGCCGGGGTGGAGGCCGTGCGGAGCGCCGAGGCCAGGCCGCCCAGTGCGCCCGCGACCTTCTGCACGGTGGCGACGGTGTCCATCGCGGCCGAGCGGACGTTCTCCACCAGTTCGCCGGGCCGCTGCACGACCTCGGCGACGGCGTCGGCCACCAGCTGGAGCGAGCTGGGTTCCGGCTGGGGCATCCACAGGCTCTCCAGCGGCCTGCGGGGCGTCGGGGAGATGTCCAGCATGACCTGGCCGATCTCGATGGCGCCCACGCCGTCCACGACCGCCTGGTGGGTCTTGGTGATGACGGCGATCTGGTTGCCCTTCAAGCCCTCCACGAGGTACGTCTCCCACAGCGGGCGGGTGTGGTCCAGCGGCCGGGACATCAGCCGGGCCACGAGGTCGTGGAGCTGCGCGTCGTTGCCCGGCTTAGGCAGCGCCGACCTGCGCACGTGGTACGTGACGTCGAAGTCCGGGTCGTCGACCCACACCGGCCTGGCCAGCCTGCCGGGGACGTGCACGACCTTCTGCCGGTACCGCGGCACGAGCGGCAGGCGCTGCTCGATCAGCTCGACCAGGCGGTCGTAGTCGAACCCCGTCCTCGGCCTCCGGAACACCGCGACCCCACCGACGTGCATCGGCGTCGTGGCGTCCTCCAGGTACAGGAACGAGGCGTCCAACGCGGACAGGCGATCGGGCATGAGGTCAGGTTAGCCCGCCGTCCGGCCGCGCCCCGGCCTCCGCTCGGGCGCGGCGACGTCGGCGGTCACCCCCGGCGGCAGCGTTCGACCAGCTCCTCCACGGCCCTGACCTCGTCGGGGTCGCGGTCGTGCCGGGCCAGGCGGATCTCGGCCGCGACCGGCATGGCCTGCCGGACGGCGTCGTCGACGCCCGCGAGGAACGACCTGACCAGGCGCGCCCTGGCCGCCCGGCGGACCGGTCGGAGCTTGCCGACGGCCATCGCGAGCCAGCTCAGGGCCAGGTCGACGCGGCGGTCGCCCCTGGCGGCGCAGGCCCAGTCGATCACCACGGGTCCGTCCGGGCCCAGCACGACGTTGCCGGGGTGCAGGTCGAGGTGCAGCACGGCGCCCCGCGGCGAGCCGGGCAGGAAGTCGGGGGCCGGGACGTCGTCCAGGCGGTGGTGCAGCTCGGCGAGCTGGCGGCCCAACGCGGCGGCGCGCCACGGCCTGCGGTCCAGCTCGACCGACATCCGGGGGCCGGGGATGTACTCCATGACCAGGCCCTCGTCCTCGACGCCGTGGACCCTCGGCACCGGGATCCCGCGTTCGCGCAGGTAGCGCATCAGTTCGGCTTCGGGGTCGAGGCCCCGGCCGTCGCGGTTCCGCTTGACCAGGAGGCCGTCCGGCCGCAAGAAGACGTCCGCGTCTTGACCGCTGGCCAAGAGGCGGGCGCGGTGCGCAACGCTGCGCTCGCCCGAGCTCATGTGACGATCCTCATGGTTGACGCCACGAATGCAAGCCCCTGAACGGACATGGCACGCTACTGGACGTGGAAATCTCCCCCAAGGACAAGTTCGTCACCGTCTACGGACGCAAACCGGTCCTCGAAGCACTCGACGACCCGCGCCTGGACGTGGACAAGGTGATGTTGGCCGAGACCGCGCGCGGCGCGGCGGCCAGGGAGATCCTCGACGCGGCCAAGCGGCGCGGGGTGCGCGTGCAGCGGGCGACCGAGCAGCGGGTCAAGGTCCTCGCGGGCAACGGGCGCCACGACCAGGGCGTGCTCGCCGACGTCGTCGCCCCCCGGATGCTGCCGCTCGACCTCGCGCTGGACGGCCCGGAGGCGCCGCGCGGCGTCCTCGTGCTCGACGGCATCACCACGCCCGCGAACGTGGGCATGATCCTGCGGACCGCCACGGCGGCGGGCATGGACGGCATCGTCGTGCCCCGTCGCGGCGTCGCCTCCGTCGACCCGCTGGTCGTCAAGGCGTCCGCCGGGGTCGCGTTCCGCGCGCCGATGCTGCGCTGCGCGACCGCCGCCGAGGCCGCCGCGAACCTCCGCGCCCACGGCTACCCGCTGTTCGCGCTGGACGCGAACGCGAAGGAGTCGATCTACACCGCGGACCTGCCGGAGCGGGCGGCGTTCGTGCTCGGCAGCGAGACCAACGGCATTTCCGACGACGTCCGGCCGCACGTCACCGGGTGGTTGTCGATCCCGATGTTCGCGGGGGTCGAATCGCTCAACGTCGCCAGTGCCGCGGCCGTCCTGTGCTTCGAGGTCGTTCGGCGGCGCACGGCGGGGAAGTAGTCGACTGGACCCGCCGCGGTTTTCGTCAGCGGCGGGCCCAGCGAGTTCTCTGGGTTTTGTTCGCGTTTGTTCGGAGCGGTGATCGCGATCGGATTTCGCATTTCCGCTCCTTTCGGTCGTCTCCTGCTGGTGAAGTTACGCAGGCGTGGTGATGAACCACAATGACCGAACAGGGGCGGTTTTTCTCGCGGGCTGTCACCACCGTTAACCCTCACGGGGTCGTTTTAGCAGGGTTCAGTCGTCCGCGCGGGTGTAAAGGTGAACGCGGTCAGCGTGCGAGGAGTTCGTCCACCGTCATGACGGCCACGCCGTCCTCGTTCAGCCGCCAGAGGGTCGCCTGGTGCTCCTCGGTCGTGGCGCTGGCCGTCGCGTCCGAGATGACGGTGACTTCGAAGCCCAGCACCAGCGCTTTGGCCGCCGTGCTGCCGACACCCTCCTTGGTGGACACCCCGGCGATGACCACCGACTTGGCGCCGATGTCCCGGAGGTCCGACACGAGCCGGGTGCCGCTGAACGCGTCGACGCCGGTCTTGGTGACCAGGTGTTCACCCCGGCCGGGTTCCAGCGACTCGACCACGGCGTCGGCCCCGTCGTCGCGCAGGTGGCGGACGATCACGACGGGAGCGGCCGCGCGGTCGAACGCGTCCCGCAGGCGGACCACCGCGTCGACCACGGCCGAGCCGGCGATCGGGGCCAGCGGCATGTCGAGGATCCGCTGCTGCATCTCCACCAGGACCAGGACAGAGCGAGCGCTGAGCACGAGACCACCTGACGTGACGACGAGTTGATCTTCAGCGTAGCAGCGGAAACCCAAGCAGGACAGCGAGTTCGCCAACTGTGATCGCGATCGAGGTGTGGTGGACGCCGACCATCCCGGCCGCTGCGGCGCCGTGGACGTTGATGGCCAGGTCGTCGACGAAGACGCACTCGTCGGCGCGGAGGCCGAGTTGCCGGGCCGTCAGCCGGTAGATGGCGGCGGAGGGTTTCGCGAGGCCCACCTCGCCGGAGATCACGACGGTGTCGAAGAGACCGTGCCACTCCGCCGGGGGTGTCCACAGGCCGTCCGCGTTGGACAGGACGGCGGTGAGGACACCGCGTTGGCGGACCTCGCGGACGACCGTGAGGAGGGGTGGTTCGACGACGTAGGTGTCGCCGAAGTCGGTGAGGACACCGCCGAAGTCCAAGACCAGTCCACGTAGCACCCCTGCAACGTACGCCGGTCGCTGGATCGGGTGATCGTGGTCCGGGTTGGGGTGGGTGGGGACTCGGTACTCCGGGAAATCGTTCGTTGATCGGGGTGTGCGTGTCGTCGAGGTTGCGGGCGTTGGGGTTGG
>DATMCA010001692.1:0-4545 GCA_035559015.1 Umezawaea sp.
CTGCTGGTGCCGCGTCGGACCGCCGTCGTGCTGCTGACCGCGGCGAGCCTGCTCCAGTTCCTGGCGAACGCCGCGACCGCGGTCGTCGCGACCATCGTCCTGGGGGCGGAGCAGCGCGGCGTGATGGTGCTCGGGGTGAGCATCGGCGGTGTGGCGGCGCTGCTGGGCGGGACGGGCACCGGTTCCGCGCTCAGGGCCCGGTTGCCGTCCTGCCCGGATCAGGAGGGCAGGCACCGCCTCCTCGTGTCCTACTGGTGGTGGTCGGCGGGCGGGGCGGTGTTCGCGGGCGTCGTGGCGGTCGCGGCGACCCGGCTGTCGGCGCCGTTGATCGACCCGGCGCTGTCCGCGGTCGGGCTCCTCGTCGCGATCGGGGTCTTCGCGGCGGTGCAGGTCCTCCTGGCCCAGAGCACCGAGGCGTGGTTCGCCGACGGGCACTACCGGAAGGGCGGCACGACGGCTTTGACCACGACGGCGGGAGGGCTCGTGGCGCTGTCGGGCGCGGCGGCGGTGTCGAACGAGGCCGCGGTCCTCCTGCTGGCGCAGGGCGCGGGCATGGCGGCGGCGTGGTGCTGCCAGGTGCGGCCCCTCAGGGGAGCGGGACTGCTCGTGACGGGCAGGGCCGTACCCGGTGACGTCGCCCTGCTGGTGGGGAGGGGCGCTCCCGCGCTGGGCCTGACGCTGGGACTCGCCGTGGCGCTGCGCGCGGACCGGTACGTCCTCGGCGCGGTCGCGGGTACCGCGGCCGTGGGGATCTACTCCCTGGCCGCCACGGTCAGCGAGGTGTCCAGGTTGTTCCCCCAGGCCATCGGGCAGATGTTCCTGCGCGACGTCGCGCTGAGCGGAGGACGGCAGCGGCTGTCGCGGTGGGTGGTTCTTGCGGTCGTCGCCACGGCCCTCTTCGGCGCGGCGGTGGTGGCGATCGGCGTCCCGCTGATCGAGCCCGTGTTCGGGTCCCAGTTCGCCGGGGCGTCCCGGCTGCTGCCGCTGTTCATCGTCGCCGAGGTCTGCTTCGCCCCGTACGCCATCGCCAGCCGCGGTCTGCTCGGCGGCGGGTGGACGCGCGCCGCGGGCGTCTTCGGCGCCATCGCGGTCGTCGTCGCGATCACCTGCTACGTGGTGGGCGCGGACCTGGGTGGGAGCACCGGTCTGGCGATCGGGTGCGCGGTCCTCTACGGCGTGCTGTCCGCGGCGGCGGTGTGGTTGTTCTGCCGGTTGACCAGGCACGACGTCGGAGGAGATCGGACGTGACCGAAGTGTTCCCCGCGCCACCGCGGACCGCCGCGGGCGGTGACGACACCGGCAGCCGCTCGTTGGGCAGGCTGTTGAGCGCGCTCGGCGTCGTCGTGGTCGTCGTCGCCTTCGTGCTGCTCGTGCCCGAACTGCGCCACTGGATGGTCGTCCCGGTGGCCGCGTGCGGCGCACTGGTGGCGCCCGACCTCTACGACTGGGCGTCCGGCGAGCTGGACGTCCTCGACCCGCAGGCCGTGATCGCCCTGGTGGGAACGCACTTCTTCGTGCTCGCCCCGCTGCTGCACGTCACCCTGGACGCCTGGCCGAGGTACCTCGAACCGGTCACCGACTGGCGGCAGGCCCTCGGGACGATGGCGGCGCTGAACTTCGCCGGTCTGCTCCTGTACCGCGGGGTGCTGGCCCTGCGGGGCCGGCCGCGCAGGACGGCGGTGACGCGACTGGACCACACGAGGTTCCAGGCACTGGGGTGGGTCGTCGTGCTGACGAGCCTGATCACGTTCGTGACGCTGGTCTTCGGCTTCGGCGGTCCGGGGAACTACGTGGCGACCCTGACCAGCCTGGACAAGGACCTCACGGGCTACGGCCCGATGTTCCTCGCCGCCGCGTGCTTCCCGCTCGTCGTGTTCGTCCTCGTCCTGCTGCGGGCGAGGACGGTCCTGCGGCGCCGTCCGTTCCTGCTGCTCGTCCTCGTCATCGCGTTCACCCTGGTGCAGTTCGTGGTGGCGGGTCTGCACGGCAGCCGTTCGAGCGTCGTCTGGCCGGTGCTCATCGCGATCGGGGCGTGCCACCTGCTCATCACCCCGGTCCGCAGGCGAACGCTGGTGGTGGCGCTGATCGTCATCGGCGGGTTCATGTACCTGTACGGGTTCTACAAGAGCGCGGGCGCGGACGCCGTCGACGTCTTCACCGGTGGCCGCAGCGTCGACGAACTGTCCGAGCAAACCGGCCGGGACGTCCCGTTGCTGCTGCTGGGCGATCTCGCCAGGGCCGACATCCAGGCGCTGACCCTCGACCGCGAGCTGACGCGGCCCGACCTGACCGGCGGCGGCATCACCTACCTTGGGGACCTGCTCTTCCTCGTCGCCCGCGACGTGCGCCCGGACCTGCCGGACAAGGTCGCCATCGGCACCGAACTGCTTTACGGACCAGGGGCGTACGAGTCCGGAACCCGGTCCAGCCAGATCTACGGCTTGGCGGGCGAGGCGACGCTCAACTTCGGTCCCATCGGGGCCGTGCTGTCCTTCGTCCCCCTCGCGCTCGTCGTGCGAGTCGCCCGGTCGCGCTACCGCTCGGCCCTGCTCCCCGACGCCCCGGTCGACCGACGACTCCTGGCTTCCGTGCTGCCGATCATCGTGGTCCTGGTGCTCACGGCGGACCTCGACAACCTGCTCTGGTTCACCGTCAACGACGTCGCCGTGCTCGCCTGCCTGGTCCTGCTCTCGCGGCGGAAGGAGGTCCCCACCAGTCCACCCACGGCCGGTGTCACCACGAAGGGTGCGAAACCTCAGGGGTTACGGTGCGCCTGACCAGGATCCA
The DNA here is from genome assembly GCA_035559015.1 of Umezawaea sp. Classification (GTDB taxonomy): domain Bacteria; phylum Actinomycetota; class Actinomycetes; order Mycobacteriales; family Pseudonocardiaceae; genus Umezawaea. The sequence continues at coordinate 2,788 of DATMCA010001692.1, forward strand.
CAGTGGTGGGAGGGGCCGTGCGGCGGCTGGAGTACGTCGGGGGCAACTCCGAGAAGTTCTGGGAGGCGTCCTGTGAGGACGCTGCCGTCACGGTGCGGTGGGGGAGGCTCGGCACCGCTGGGCAGACCAAGCGCAAGGAGTTCGCCGACTCCGCCGCGGCGGAGTCCTTCCTGGACACCCAGGCGGCGGCCAAGCTCCGCAAGGGGTATCGCGAGATCGGTGAGGGGCAGGCGGTCGGGAGTCCGGCCGCCCCGGTGGGGGAGAACCCGGTAGGGGAGAGCCCGGCGGGGGAGAACCCGGTGGTCGAGAGCGCGTCCGACGAGGACGTGTTCGAGCCCGGCACGCTGGTGCGGTCGGCGTACCCGAGGCGGGATCAGGGGCGGGCGAAGCACAAGGTCGCCCCGGAGGGCGCCGGCGCGTTCGTCGAGCGGCACCTGCGGTCGTTGACGCCGGTGTTCGAGGGCGGCGACCGGGAGATCCGCGAAGCGGTGGCGCGGTACTCCGGCGGCGAGGCCGATCCGTTGGGCGCCGCGGGCACGGCGGTCGCCCTCGCGGCGGTTGTCGGCTACCAGGAGCGTCGTGAGCTGGGGAAACTGGCCTCCGAGTGGGTTCTGCGGCACGGTGTGGCGTTCGCCGCCGTCGTGACCGTGCTCGCCGCCGAGGTCGTGAGCGAGCCCAGGTCGAAGGTGCTGCGGAGAGCGCTGCCCGGCGATCGGCTGCCGTGGGGCTCGGTGGTCGACGAGGTGCGCGGTGACGTCCGGCGTGCGCTCGCCGCGGCCGACGACGGCCAGTACGCCGAGGCGGTCGCGGCAATCGTCGCCCTGGACCTCGGGGACGCGGGCGCCTGCGTGGCGGCGTTCCTGCTGCCGACCGAGACCGCGCTGGTGGAGCGGGCGGTCGCCGTCGTCCCGCGGGTGACTGGTGCGATCACCGCGGCCTGCGTGCTGGGGGCGATCGGGACGCCGGAACAGCTCGCGGCCGTGCCCCGGTTCACCGCGCACCGGGGTGCCGACCGGGACGGTCGGGTCGTGGCGACCCTGCTGCGCGCGCTCGGGGCGGGTGCGGCGGCCGCGTTCGCCGAGTGGCTGGAGGGCGCCGACGCGGAGCTGACCCGGCGGTTGCTGGCCGCGCTGGTCGAGATGCCCACCGACGACGCGTTCACCGAGCTGCTGGTCCGGGTCGAGGGGCCGCAGGTCCGGCCCGCGCTCCAGGAGGCGGTGCGCCGGTACCCGCGGCGCGCGGCCCGGCTGCTCGCCGCTGCCGCCGTGGCGGACGAGCCGTGGTCGCCCGCCGCGAGAGACCTGCTGCGCAGCCACCTCGTCGCGTTCCCCGCGCTGTTGGAGCGGCTGGCACCGGCCGAGCGCGAGGTCGCGTCGACGCTGCTCGTGGGCGTCGAACGGCTGCCCGACGCGCCCGTCGAATCGCTGCCGGAGGTCCTGCGCGTCCCACCGTGGACGCGCCCGAAGCCCGCACCGCCCGTCGTGGTGCCGGGGCTGCCGGTCACCGCCGCTCCGCGGATCGCCTGGCTGCCGGACGAGGAACGGGCCGCTGCCGCCGAGCGCGAGGTGAACCTGCTCTACCACCGCCGCACGACCGACTGGGCGGTGGACGTGGCACAACGGGCGCGGCGCGGCACCGTCGCCTACCCGACCTACCTGCACGCGCCGCTGGAACTGGTCGTACCGCTGATCGGTTCGTACCGGCCGAGCAGCACCTGGCGGGTGGAGTCGTGGGGTGCGGCGCTGCTGGAGCGCTTCG
>DATMCA010001693.1:0-3175 GCA_035559015.1 Umezawaea sp.
GGCCCAGGAAGCGACGCCGTCGACCGGCGTCGCGGTCAGGGGGTGGCGGTGCCCCGGACACGGCGGCAGCGCCGCCCCCGAGGTCTCCTCGATCGCGTGGTCCTGGATCTGGCCCGCCGTGACCGCGACGGCCTCGTCCACCGGGACGTCGAGGGCGAGGTACACCCGGACCGGGGCGCGATCCCGGTCGTCACGGCCGATGGTCACCAGCAGGCTGTCCGGCCCCCGGTCCTGGTCGACGGCGAGCACGCGCCACGGCGGCGCGTGCTCGCCGAGGCGGTCCAGCACCACCTCGGAGACCTCGCGCGCCCACTCGATCTCGTCGCCCACGGTTCCGTCCCGGAAGTCAGGTCCTCGTGCGGACGAGAGCCTAGTGCCGTCCCCCGCCGGGAGGTCCCGGTGTGCCCGAGAGGTTGACCTTCGGTCAACACTGAAGCCTTCGAGAATCCCGAAGCGGCTGACTCCGCCGAATGCGCCACGACGAACGCCGCTACCGCTCCCGCCTCCCAGCCCGCAAGCTCGAACACGGCTTTCCCCTATCCCTGCGGAGGCAGCCTTGTCCTCGAAGAGATCCACGACACCGCTGGTGGGCGTCCTGCTGCTCGCCAGTGCCCTGTTCAGCCCGGTCACGGCGACGGCGGCCCCCACCGCCCTGGCCGCACCGGACATCCCGGTGGCCAACGTCCAGGCGCACCTGAACGACCTCCAGGCGATCGCGACGAGCAACAGCGGCAACCGGGCGCACGGCCGTCCCGGTTACCGCGCGTCGATCGACTTCGTGAAGGCGAAGCTGGACGCGGTCGGGTTCCAGACCTCGTTGCAGCAGTTCACCTCCAGCGGCGCGACCGGCTGGAACCTGATCGCCGACTGGCCCGGCGGCGACCCGCAGGACGTGCTGATGCTGGGCGGTCACCTGGACAGCGTCACGGCCGGTCCCGGCATCAACGACAACGGGACGGGGTCCGCGGGCATCCTGGAGGTCGCGCTGACCGTCGCCCGCGAGCGGTTCCAGCCGCAGAAGCACCTCCGGTTCGGCTGGTGGGGCGCGGAGGAGCTGGGGCTGGTCGGGTCCACGTTCTACGTGAACAGCCTGGCGGCGGCCGAGAAGGCGAAGATCAAGGCGTACCTGAACTTCGACATGACCGGGTCGCCGAACCCCGGCTACTTCGTCTACAGCGCCAGCGGTCAGCCCACCGGGTCGCTGGAGGTGCAGCAGGTGCTGGAGTCGCACTTCACCGCGATCGGCGTGCCGACCGAGCTGACCCAGGTCGGCGGCCGGTCCGACCACGCCGCGTTCGCCCGCGCGGGCATCGCGACCGGCGGCCTGTTCACCGGCGCCGAGGTCATCATGACCACCGCGCAGGCGCAGAAGTGGGGCGGTGTCTCGGGTCGGGCCTTCGACCCGTGCTACCACCGGTCGTGCGACACGATCAGCAACATCAACGTGCCCGCGCTGGACCGCAACACCGACGCCATCGCCCACGCGTTGTGGACGCTCTCCGGGGTGGGCACGCCGCCCGGTCCGCGCTTCGAGAACACCGCCGACGTGGCGATCCCCGACCTGAGCACGGTCGAGAGCCCGATCACCGTGTCGGGCGTCTCGGGCAACGCCCCGGCCGCGCTGAGCGTGGGGGTCGACATCAGCCACACCTACCGCGGCGACCTGGTGATCGACCTGGTCGCACCGGACGGCACCGCCTTCCGGCTCAAGGGGTCCGGCAGCGACAGCGGGGACGACCTCGTGACGACCTACTCGGTGAACGCCTCGGGCGAGGTCGCGAACGGCGTCTGGAAGCTGCGCGTCCAGGACGTCGCCGCGCGGGACACCGGGCGGATCAACTCCTGGTCGCTCCAGTTCTGACCGGGGTCCGGCAGGCGGGGGAGGTCGCGCGCGACCTCCCCCGCCGCGGGCCCAGACCGCGGGAGAGGAGTGGGTCCGAACCCGGAGCGTCCGGTGTGCGCCCCCCAGTTCCGGCGCACACCGGACTCGCGGCACGGGAGCGCGCCTCCGCACGGGCCGCGGGTCGGTGGGACGACCCCCGCCCGGCGCGCCCCCAGCCCCTTTAGCAGGTCCTCCGCCTCGTCGTCCCTCCTACCGGGACGAGTCGGTGCGGACCGGGACCGGCGCCCCCTCGTGATCACCGGTCCGCCGTCACCGTGCCGCACCACGTGCCGCCGGGGCGGGATCCCGACCGAATCCGAACGCCGGGTATAACGGTGGGCGACGGCCACCTCGGGAGGACCATGCCATCGCCGCGCGACCCGGATGACGCGTTCGCGGTGTTGCCCGACCCCGGTCGAGCCCAGACGCTCGACGACGTCGTGGAACGGTTGCGGGCGCTGAAGGTCTGGGCGGGAGACCCGTCGTACGAGACCATCAAGGACCGGGTCAACGGGACGTGGACGGCCGCCGGTCGACCGGCCGCCGAACTGGTGGGGAAGACCACCGTCGTGGACTGCTTCCGGCTCGGCAGGCGGCGGCTGAACACCGATCTCGTGCTCGCGGTCGTGTGGGCGCTGCACCCTGACCCGGGGTACGTCGCCCAGTGGCGGCAGGCGCTCCGGGTGATCGGCGGCGAAACCCGTGCGGCGGCCCAGGTCCGGGTGCGGGACAAGCTGCCCGAGGACCTGAGCGGGTTCACCGGCCGCACCGCCGAACTCGACGCGCTCGCGGAGGCGCTGAGCGGCGGCGGCCGGGACGGCGACCCGGTGGTGATCTCCGCGATCGAGGGCATGGCGGGCGTCGGCAAGACCAGGCTGGCGATCCACGCCGCCCACCTGCTGGCCCGGCGGACGCCGTTCGACCACGTGCTGTTCGTGGACCTGCGCGGGTTCCACCCCGACCCCGGTCAGCCACCGGCCGATCCCGCCGCCGTCCTGGACGGCTTCCTGCGCCTGCTCGGCGTACCCGGTCACCAGATCCCGCACGACCTGCCCACCCGTGCCGCCGCGTTCCGCGGTCGCGTCGGCGGCACGCGCACGCTGGTGATCCTGGACAACGCCGCCGACGAGGACCAGGTCCGCCCACTGCTCGCGGACACTCCCGGCTGCATCACGCTGGTCACCAGCCGGCGAAGCCTCACCGAACTGCCGCCCGCGACACACCTGACCTTGGATGCGTTCACCGCGGAGGAGGCCCTGGTGTTCCTCACCCAGGCCGTGTCCGGGACCCCCG
>DATMCA010001694.1:0-2400 GCA_035559015.1 Umezawaea sp.
GGAGGCCACGGTGCCCACCGCGATGTCGTCCTGCCCGGACCAGCGGGCGAACAGCACCTGGCAGGCCGCGACCAGCGCCATGAACAGGGTGCCGTCCTGGTGCTGCGCCAGGGCCTTCAGCGCGCCCGCTACCTCGGCGGGCAAGGTGAACGCGTGCACCGCGCCCCGGTTGGTGCGCACCGCGGGCCGGGGCCGGTCGGTCGGCAGCTCCAGCGGCGGCACGCCGGCGAGCCGGTCCCGCCAGTACGAGAGCTGCTCGTCGAGCCGCGGTCCGGTCAGCCGGTCCCGTTGCCACACCGCGAAGTCCGCGTACTGGACCGGCAGCTCGGGCAGTGCGGTGCCCCCGCGGTACAGGAGGTTCAGCTCGGTGGTCAGCACGCCGTTGGACCAGCCGTCGGTGATGATGTGGTGCGCCAGCAGCAGGAGCACGTGGTCGTCCTCCGCCACCCGCAGCAGCGACGGGCGCAGCAGCGGGCCGCGACCGAGGTCGAACGGCCGGGTGCTCTCCCGCGCCAACACCTCGGCCAGCCCGTCCTCACCGCCGGGGACGTCGAGCACGGGCACCTCGACGGGGTACGGCGGGTTGACGACCTGGACGCCGTGGCCGTCGACGGTCTCGAAGGTGGTGCGCAACGACTCGTGCCGCGCCACCAGCGCGGTCAGCGCCGTGGTCAGCGCGTCGACGTCGAGCCTGCCGCGGAGCCGCACCAGGGACGGCGAGAGGTAGTCGGTGCTCCCCGGCTCGAACTGGTCGAGGAACCACAACCGCTGCTGCGCGAACGATAACGGCAGGGCACCGCCGCGCGGCACGCGCGGGATGGCGTCCTCGGCGGAGCCCGTCCCGGCGGTGATCGCCTGGACCAGCCGGGCGACCGTGGGCGAGCTGAACAGCACCCGAGGTGACACCGGCGCGTCCAGTTCGGCGCGCAGCCGGGACACCACGCGGATGCTGAGGATGGAATCGCCGCCCAGCTCGAAGAAGTTGTCGTCGAGCCCGACGCGCGGCACACCGAGCACGTCGGCCCAGATGCCGCAGACCCGCTCCTCGACCCGTGTGCGCGGAGCGCGGTAGGTCGCGGCGTCGGCCCGCAGGTCCGGTGCGGGCAGGGCTCGGCGGTCGACCTTCCCGTTGGCGTTCAACGGAAGCGCGTCCAGCGCCACGAACGCCGACGGCACCAGGTAGTCCGGCAGCCGCTCCCCCAACCACGTCCGCAGATCAGCGGTTCCGACCGTCACCACGTAGGCGACGAGCCGCTGGTGGCCACCATCCTTCCGAGCGACCACCACGGCCTCGCGGACGTCGGGGTGCAGGGCCAGCACCGCCTCGACCTCGCCCGGCTCGATGCGGAACCCGCGGATCTTGACCTGGTCATCAGTCCGACCCAGGTAATCCAGGCTGCCATCGGCCAACCACCGCGCCCGGTCCCCGGTGCGGTACATGCGCTCCCCGGACCCACCATAGGGGTCGGCCAGGAAGCGATCGGCCGTCAGCCCCGGACGTCCCAGGTAACCGCGAGCGATCTGGGCACCGGCCAGGAACAACTCCCCTGACACACCAACGGGAACCGGCCGCAGGTCGTCGTCGAGCACGTAGGCGCGCGTGTTGAGCAGCGGACGTCCCACCACGACAGGGGAATCGGCCGTGACCCGGCAGGAGAGGGCGTCCACGGTGTACTCGGTAGGACCGTAGAAGTTGTGGGCCGCCGTTCCCGGCACCTCCGCCAACCGCTGCCACAGCGACCGGCTGATCGCTTCTCCACCCAGCATCAGCACCTTCGGCCTGTGCTCACCGTCCAGCAGCCCGGCCTCCACCAGTTGCCCCGCGTAGGACGGCGTCAGGTCCAGGAAGTCGATCCGCCGCCTCACCACGTAGTCCACCAACGCGGGCGGATCAAGCCGAACATCCTCGTCCAGCACGTGCAACTCGTGACCATCAGCCATCAGCACGATCCCTTCGAGGGACGTGTCGAACGAGAACACCGCCGACAACGCCACCCGCAAGTGCTCACCGCGAACGAAATCCTCGCGGTGGTTCACCAACAGGTTCGCCAAACTGCGGTGCTCCACCACCACGCCCTTCGGCTTCCCCGTCGAACCCGACGTGTAGATCACGTACGCCGCGTGGTCCGGCCGCACCGGCTCAAGGTCGTCGGAGCAGTCGTCCTCGGGCAGCTCACCACGGACGACCAGCACCGGGTTCGCGTCCCGCAACAGGAACTCCACCCGATCGGCAGGCAGCGAAGGGTCGACCGGCAGGTACACACCACCGGCCTTCCAGATCGCCAGCAACGCCACCACGAACTCCACCGAGCGCGGCAACACCAACGCCACCGGTCGCTCCGGGCCGACACCCGCCGCCGCGAAAGCCCGTGCCACCCGGTTCGCCCACGCGTTCAACTC
>DATMCA010001695.1:0-5254 GCA_035559015.1 Umezawaea sp.
GGAAGCGCTCCACCACGACGACCTCGTGACCACCCCGCGCGAGCCAGTAGGCCACTGCCTGGCCTGCGATGCCACCGCCGCAGACGAGGACCTTCAGCGAAGGCCCGGATGCCGCGTCCATGTTCGCCCCTTTCAGTGATAGGCAACTGGCGTCCAGCATCGCCTATCATCGATAGGGAGTCAAGGACTATCACTGATAGGCTGTCGGCGTGATGAAGTTGGACCGCGAGACCATCGTGAGCGAGGCGCTCACCCTCCTCGACGAACTGGGGCTCGACGCGGTGAGCACCCGGCAACTGGCGAAACGCCTTGGCGTGGAACAACCTTCGCTCTACTGGCACTTCCGCAACAAGGCCTCGCTGCTCGACGCGATGGCCGAGGCCGCCATCGCGAGCCACGCCACCGCTCCCCTGCCGACACCGGCGGACGACTGGCGCGACTGGCTCGTGGAGAACTCGCGCAGCTTCCGACGGGCACTGCTGGCGCACCGCGACGGCGCACGGCTCCACGCCGGGACCACTCCCCGGGGCGCGGACCTCTCCCGCGCCCTGCACAAGTTGCAGTTCCTCGTCTCCGCGGGGGTACCCGAGCACGACGCGCGGATCGCGATGCTCACCACCAGCCACTTCACGGTCGGCAGCGTGCTGGAGCAACAGGCGGAGGAGGCCGACGAGGAGGACGGTCCGACCCTGGACCGGGCGGCGGCGTTCGAGGCGGGACTGGCACTGATCGTCGAAGGGGTCGCCCTGCGCACCGACCGGCTCTCGAACCGATCCCCCTGACGATCGGAAACGCGGGGACACCCCCACGCGCGTCGTCGAACCGACTTTCCGACCGGCACCACCAACTCCGCGGTGCGCGAAATCCTCGAAACCACCCGAACCGACGCCGCCGCGCACACCCGGAAGCGCGGCGCGGTCGCCGACCGCGTCCGGGATCGTGCGACAGCCGGGTGGCGGGCGGGTTCGCGCCTGTCGTGCGTCCCGGCGGGGCGGTCGCGGAACGGTCATCCTCGCCAGTGCTATTCGAATAAGTTTCATCTTTTTGCCGCGACTGCCGCCGAGCGAATCGCAAGACAAATGTGTCTTGACGTAGCCGTCCAACTACTGTGTGCTTGCACCCGGCGAAGGCACGTTCGACCTGGCGGCAAGCGGGCGAGCTTTGGGCGTACAACAGCGACGGTGATGTCATGACCTGCGGACTCGTAATTATCAACACCGCTCCGTCTCGTTTCACGAGCCGAGACGTGGAATTGTTTGGCACCCGAACACGAACGGCGGCCGCGCGCGACGCCACACCGACACCCGCCACCGACGGAGTCGGCGACATTGCGTGAGATCATCGTGAGGTGACCGGGTCCCCCACATGGCGGCCATTTAAGACGGTTCACCGCGAATCTCTTTCAGCGCCGGACCAGTTCTCCCAGATTTCACCTTCGCGAACGAGTCGGAGGAAACGGGAGCCAACCGGCCTCAATGGCGAATGGCGGTCACTCCAAAGGAGTGCTGGCACCCCCTCATGACCCTGACCTGCGGCGGAGCGTCGGAGAGCGGTGACATCGACTACCGAAGAGTCAGCTTGATCCACACCGGCCAAAAGACTGGATCTTCTGTTATTCTGCGATTGGGTGAACAGGGCAACAAAGTCGCTGCCGACAATTCGCCCTGGTCGAGGTTTCCCTGCGCTTCGCGGTAACAAGGCCGAAAGGATGATAACACCGTGACGTTACTGGCCAATGCCATCACCTCCCCCTGCATGGACGACAACACCGCGGATCCGCCCTTCGACCTCGCGGCCAGCGCCAATGCCTTCCGCTCGCTGTTCGAGAACGCCGGAATATGCATGGCGAGGCTGGACTCCGCACTCGCGGTGCGAGAGGTCAATGCCGAGTTCTGCCAGGCGCTCGGGTGGACGGCGGTCGAGGCCCGCGACGTCGAGGTCCTGAGGTTCCTCCACCGGAGCGCCCACTCGTACCTGCGCAGGCAGTTCACCCGGCTTTCCAGCGGCGCCCTGAACCGCATCAGCGAACGCGTGCTCGCCGTCTCCGCCGACGAGTCCATCGTGCCGGGGCAGCTCACCGCGATGGCGATCGAGCGGTGCCGGACGGACAAGCCCGGAGTGCTGGTCGTCTTCCTCGCCGACCGCCCGGCCGCGGGCGACGCGAACTCGTCCCACCGCCGGTGGAAACCCTCGGACCTGGACACGAAAATACTGGAGGGCGTGGCCGCGGGGGTGTCATCGGTCAAGATCGCGTCCGACCTCTACCTGAGCAGACAGGGAGTCGAGTACCGCGTCAGCGCCATGCTGAGGAGGCTGAACGCCCCCAATCGCGCGGCGCTGGTCTCCCGCGCGTATTCACTGGGCATCCTGGGCGTGGGGACCTGGCCGCCGCAGGTGCAACCGAACTTCATGAAGTGAATTCGAAGTCCGGGCTCGCGCGACCCGTCGGGGGATCTACTTCCGAGCGGTGACCGCGGCGGCGTCCTCACGAAGTGCCGGGCGCCCGGCTCGGGCCGAGCGGGCCTGCCGGCCTTCGAGGGCGGTCGACCGAATAATTCAGGCCGCTGCGCCGGCAGGATTCTGTGGCGTCGAGCGCACAATTCCGACCCTACTCGAAATTGTGCGCCGCCAGGAATTCATCCACTCCGAGTCCACGACAGCGATCCGACGCCGTCGCTCCGAACACTTCTCGCCAGGTGCACCACACGAATCCGAGCGTCTTCGATCGGAGCGTCGTGGGCGGACCGGCACTACTTACTTGACGTACTCGGCGAGGACCCTCGGCGGCCAGGTTTCCCCGGTGAGAATTCCGGCGGAGAACGCGCGGGAAACCAGGGCGGCCCGGTTCGGAACGTTGAACCGCCGCAACATCGACCCGATGTGGTATTCGACGCCCTGCCTGCTCAACATGACCCCGGCCGCGATCTCCGGGGTGGACTCGCCCACGGCGATGCGTTCGAGCACGCGGGCGGACTGCTCGGAGAGCAGGTCGTCGCCCCCGATCTCCCGCTCGCCGGGCGGGCGGGCGGACTCGGTCTTGAGCAGCACCGTGATGACCGGTCCCCCTGACGCGACGTTCCGGCCCGAAACGCAGGTCAGCTCGCTGTCGAACGCCGAGACGCCGGGGCACATCGCGACCACGCGCTCCGCGAACCAGGTGTGCCGCCCCTCGGTGAGGTGGCGGAACTGGAAACGCATGCGGGCGTGCACCTTGGGGTGCAGGAACTCGTAGAGGCTCCGGCCCTTCAGGTCGTCCTGCGAGTGCCGGAACTGCTGGCGGAAGTTGTCGTTCGCCTTGATCACCTGAAGACCCCGGTCGAGCCGAACCATGCACAGGCCCGCGCGCTCGGCGAGTGATCCGAGAAAATCCGCCGAGTCCTCGGCGCGTCCGGCTTGCCTGCCGGGTACGACATGTCTGGGAATCGTGTTCATCGCGCCAATCACAACAACCGCCCCTCGGGTGACGTGCACAGAGCACTTTCTCAGAACCTGGAGGTGAAGGACTCCTGAGGAAATACCGCCACACCGGCTCGCACGACGGAATCGACCCACTCGCCGGTAACGAGGATCACGGTATTGGGCACCCATTACCGGGAGCAATGATGTACGTCACAGAGCGCCTAAGACTGTGGCCATCGTATTCCACCGCTTTTGGACGGGCGGTCGATGCGGGAATCAAGTACGGGTCCGAATGGCGGACAGTTTCCCGCACTAAGCGTAACGAGGGCGCTCACGCGCGGTGGTCGAACTTGATTCCGACGCATGTCACGGCGGTGGCGCGAATGTGGAAACACTGGCTATTAACTCGTTCGTGACAAGTGTGGCACACAACGAGCGGCTGTCGACCCGGTGCTGACTATACCCGGATCCCTGGCCAAAACGAACAATTCATTTTCGGCGGATCAGCCCGCCCAGAATCCCTGCGGACTGCCACCGGTCAGGTCGTCCTCGGTCGACATGGCGGCGGCGAGATCGGACCGGCCCACCACGCCGAGCTTGCGGTAGGCGCTGGTCAGGTGTTTCTCGACGGCGCGGGACCCGACCCCGAGCTGGTCGGCGACCTCCTTGTTGCGGTGGCCCCCCACGACCAGCTCCACCACCCTGCGCTCGGTGGTCGTCAGGGTGGCGCGGCCGTCCAGCCGCCGCCACGCCTGCCTACCGCCCAGCAGCGCGTTCGCCCGCTCGACCAGCCAGGTCGCCCCCGCCGAGACGGCGTGGCCGTGCCCCTCGCGCAGGTACGCGTCAGCGGAGTCGTCCCCGGTCTCCCGCAGCCGCTGTCCGAGGAGCACCTGCGCCTTGGCCAGCTCCAGCCGGTTGATCGACGTGCTCAGCGCGTCGACCGACTCGCGCAGCAGCGACACGGAGTGCTTGCCGGTCGTGAGCGCGCCCCGCAGTCGCAGCGCCCGGCCCACGGGCCCGGCGATGCCCGACCTCCTGGTGCGTTCGAGGTTCCGCTCGCTCAGCTCGTCCGCCATCTCCGCGTTGCCCAGCCGCGCGTACAACGTCACCAGACGCGCCTGCACGGGGAACAGCGTGGGGTTGTGCCACCCGATGCGCTCGAAGTGCCTGCTGAGGTCCTCGAAGTGCTCCACCGCGGCGGGCAGGTTGTCCGCCGTGATCGCGGCCGACCCGCGGATCAGGCCGAGCAGGGTCGACATCTGGAAGGCCTCCGCGCTGCGCAGGCACCGGGTCATCACACCGTCGGCCAGGGAGGTGTCGCGCAGCTCGACCGCGACCGTGGCCAGGGTGACCGCGCAGCTCGCGATGACCTCCAGCCACATCGGGTCCGCCGCGCCGAGCGTCTCCACGGCGAGGTCGCGCGCACGGGCGAGGTCGCCGACGCAGCACAGCACCATCGCCCGGCGCGCCCGGACGAGTGCGCGCGCGAACAGCATCTTCTGGCGCTGGGCGTCCTCCTCCGCGGCGCGCAGCCACGGGTCCAGGTTCTGCACCGACTCGACCGCGACCAGCGTGGACACCACGACCGGGAGCGCCGAGTGCACCTGCACGCCCGGCCCCGGTTCCCTTGCCAGCACGCGGTTGCCGAGCCTGATCAGCACGTCGGGGGCGACCCGTTCGGTCAGCATCCCCGCGTAGAGCAGCACGGCGTACAGCTCGCGTTCCCCGGAGGACGCCAGCGCCGGATCGGTGCCCAGCTCGCGAAGCCGGTCCACGGAGGCGACCAGCTCGACCGGGTCCTCCTGCGTCGTGAGCCGCAGCCGGGCCTCCAGCCGCAGCGCCATCTCCCGGTCCG
>DATMCA010001696.1:0-2592 GCA_035559015.1 Umezawaea sp.
GAGCTTCTTCGCGTTGCTGCAGAACAACGTTCTCGACCGGCGTTCCTGGCCCACCCGTGACGAGCTGCGGATCGCGATCGTCACCTGGATCGACCGCACTTACCACCGCCGTAGACGCCAAGCCGGCCTCGGCCGGTTGACTCCCATCGAATACGACGCAACCATGACCACGTCAGCCAGCCATGCTGTGTGACTACAACTGTCACCTACTCGTGCAGCAGACCCCCGCTTGCGGCTGCAAGACCGCTGTCCGGTTGACCGAACCGCTCGTTGCTGTCCAGAGTGTCGGGCACGTCGACGGTCCGCACTCATCGCGGCATGCGTGTGTGGCGGCCGGATGCGCTTGGTCTAGCGAATGCGACTCTTGGCGTCCCGTCAGCGGTATGGTCGAGCCTTCCAGAAGAGTGAATCGAGGGTTCGCGCCCGTTACCCGCGACTTCCGAGCCGCGAGCCGCTGAGGATGCACCCCGGTCCATCCTCGAGAATCGCCGCGCTTGTCCGCGCGCCAGGTATCGGGTGGCGAACGACCGGAAGGACACGACCCGTGAAGGTGGAAGAACTGCTGTGGCGCCTGGTCGACAAGTACGCGCCCGCCCCGCCGGCGTACTCCACGCTGGTCAAGCCCACGTGGTTCGACCACGCCGGTGATCTCGTCGTGGTGGACGGTCCGATCACTTGGGAGACCCCATGGCTCACCGAAGGAGGGTTCAGTCACCAACTCCCGGCGGGCACTCACCCGGTGTACGCGGGAACCTGCGCCTTTCCCCCGCATGACGAGGACCCCGATGCGTTCTGGCACACCGTCACCATGGTCGTGATCCCACTGGCCGAGCCCAGTCGGATCGAGGAGGCGAACTGGGACGTCGCGGGCTACCACGACGTCCACCTGATCGAGGACTTCGCCGTCTTGTGGGGCGAAGAGGCCATGCGTCGTTCGCTCCCGCACGTGGACGACGCGTCCTCGTTCGTCCGTGCCGCACGGGACGGCATCCTGGCCACAGGGCTACACCATCGCAAGGACAACTGGACGAACGTCGTGGTGGACGGGGAGACCGGCGCCAACGCCCTCGTCTTCCCCGTGCACGACTCGGAGTACGTCACCGGCTACGAGATCGTCGACGGTGAGGGCGAAATGCTCTGCCTTGTATTGGCGGCGTGCGGATAGAGCGACCGCACGCACCTGTCTTGCCGACGGCGGACAGCCCGAACGACCTCGTGATTACCATCGATCCCATCGACTCGAAGACCGTCTGCTGCTTCAGTAATTGACAGCGAAGGTGCGCGACCACCAGGGCTCCGGACACACGCTGCGGGACTTCACGTTCCAGCCGCGCAAGTAACTCGGCGGGTCGACAGGGAACCCTTCATGGACACCGAGGAGGCCAGGGGCGCCTCGTGGGCGATTTCGACGGTGCCGTGTACCTGGTAGGCAAGGTCGGGCACTACTGGGAGAGCTGGGCCGATCACCTGGGCGTGCCCAACGCTCTACCGGTGCACCGATGCACCGATGCAGGTGCGGGATCGGGTCCCGAAAGTCTTTCGGTCGCTCGGTCCTTGACACTGCGGAAGCCGACATGAGGCCGAGGGGAGCGAGTAGACGTGGACGCTCCCGCCCAGCGGTCTACGCGACCACTGCATTCCCCGGATTCCGCGGCGCACGCCGCCCGTGCCCGTGCCCGTGCTGGCAGTCTGCCTTGAGCCCGGCAGGCACCTGACCGCTCAACGCGCCGGCGACAGCGACACCGACCGACAAACGCGAGCACCTGTTCGAGCCGTGGCACAAGACGCATCCTTCTGGTCGCGCTTGCCACCGCCCTATCGTCCGAACAGGGATAACCAAGCTCCGGGGCACATTGTTCGGAGGCGGCAAACCATCCACCCGTGTGGCCAGGACCGTGTCGACCAGGCGGAGTCGTCGGTCTGCGGAACCTAGGACGCCAGGGCGCTACCTGCTACCGTTCGGCGCTTGGCGATGATCCACTGCTCCGGCGTGGGCGAATTTCAGGACACCCAGATTGGCACCTCAGTGAACAGTGGCATCAGCCCTGGTCAGGCTGTGCGGACGTTCCGCCTGATCGTCACCGGCGGGGGCACCGGCGGCCACGTCTACCCGGCCCTCACCACCGTGCGGGCCCTGCGCGCTCGGCTCGCGGCCACCGGTCGGGCCGTGGACGTGCTGTGGGTCGGCTCGACCGCCGCCGACAGCCTGGAAAGCCGGGTGGCGCGGGAGGCGGACATCGCGTTCGAGTCGGTGGCCACCGGCAAGATCCGACGCTCGGCCAACCCGTTGAAGATGCTGTCCCCGGCCAACGCCAAGGACATGGCGCGCATCCCGGCAGGGGTTGTGCAGGCCCGGCGGATCGTCCGCGACTTCGTCCCCGACGTCGTGTTGGCCACCGGCGGCTACGTCGCGGTCCCGGTCGGCCTCGCGACCAGCTTGTGCGGGCGGCCGCTGGTCATCCACGAGCAGACCGTCCGGCTGGGACTGGCCAACCGCAAACTCGCACCGAGGGCGACGCGGGTCGCCGTGTCGTCGGCGTTGACGCTGGAGCTGTTGTCGGAGTCGGTGCGTGCGACCGCGACGGTCACCGG
>DATMCA010001697.1:0-9058 GCA_035559015.1 Umezawaea sp.
GCCCCGCCGATCAGGTACAGCGACACCGGCCAGCTCTCCTGCCCGACCGTCAGCCCCAGCAGCGCGGCGGCGATCAACGGCGACAACCCACCCCCGAGCACCGCGCCCAACTGGTAGCTGAGGGACACCCCGCTGTAGCGGATCTTCGGGCCGAACAGCTCGGCGTAGTAGGCGGGCATCGGCCCGAAGATCGCCGCGGACCCGCCGAACCCGATCACCATCGCCACCACGACCAACCCCGGCGACCGCGTCTCCAGCAACCAGAACAGGGGGAACGCGAACACCCCGAGGAACACGGCCCCGCCCAGCATCACCGGCAACCGGCCCACCCGGTCCGACAGCCGGGCGAACAGCAGGATCGTCACGGCCTGCACGAACGCCCCGACCAGGGTGGCGTTCAGGATCACCGACCGCGTCATCCCCAACTGCCGGGTGGCGTAGGACGCGCCGAACGTGGCCAGGATGAAGATGAACATGTTGAACCCGAGGTTCACCCCGGCCCCCAGCAGCACCGTCCGCCAGTGGTTCCTCAGCACCACCGCCACCGGCAGCTTCGCCGTGCCCTCCTCGGCGCGGGTCCGCTCGAACACCGGGCTCTCCTGCACCGACAGCCGCACGTAGAGCCCGACCCCGACCAGCACGAGGCTGAGCAGGAACGGAACCCGCCACCCCCACACCAGGAAGTCGTCGCCCGACGCCGCCACGGCCAGCGACATGGCCCCGCTGGCCAGCAGCAGCCCCAGCGGCGACCCGAGGAACGTCCAGCTCCCGTACCACCCGGTCTGGCCCGGTGGCGCGTGCTCGACCGTCATCAGCGTCGCCCCGCCCTGCTCACCGCCCAGGAAGAACCCCTGCACGACCCGCAGCAGGATCAGCAGCACCGGGGCCAGGATGCCGATCGACGAGTACGTCGGCAGCAACCCGATCAGCGCCGTGCACACCCCGGTCACGGTCAGCGTCAGCACCAGCATCGTCCGCCTGCCGATCCGGTCGCCGAAGTGCCCGATCACCACCCCGCCGAGCGGGCGGGCCAGGAACCCCGCCCCGAACGTGGCCAGTGACAGCAGCGTCCCGATCCGCGGGTCGAACGACGGGAAGAACAGCTTGTCGAACACCAGCGCCGACGCCGTTCCGTAGAGCAGGAAGTCGTAGAGCTCCACCGCGTTGCCCGCGCTGGAAGCCAATGCCACCCGACGCACCCCGGAAGTACCCATCACCCCAGCGTGCCGAGTCGATCATGTTCTGAACACCACCCGAAGGACGAACGCGGGATGAGACGGTCTCGGTTGGTCAACGGTCACCGAGACCACCCGATCCGGTGTTACCGCCCGGTTGGGTCGTGGTCCGCGGCCCGGTCGCGCCACTGTGGTCGCATGGCACCACTCCCCCTCCTCGCGGCCTTCGCCGCGGTGATCCCCTTCCTGCCGCCCGCCGACATCGCTCCCCCGGCCGGATCGGAGCTCGTCCCCTCCTCCACGATCGTGCTGACCACCTCGACCAGCGACGCGGGCGTCCGCTCGGCGATCCTGGAGTGCGAGCCGCCCGGCGGGTCGCACCCGGACGCGCGGGCGGCGTGCGACGACCTGCTGCGGTCGGACGGCGACGTCCAGGCGGTGCAGGACACGGACTCGCTGTGCACCTTCGAGTACCGGCCGGTGCACGTGACGGCGGGCGGCAGTTGGCGCGGCGAGGAGCGGAGCTTCGACCACGTCTACCCGAACGCGTGCGCGATGCGCGTCGACACGGGCTCGGTCTTCCAGTTCTGATCGGCTCCCGGCGGTCTCAGGTGGTGCCGGCTAGGGTCGGGGCGACCTGAGTTCCGTTGGGGGGAACAGTGGAGAACTTCCTGCTCTACACCGTCGGCGTGCCGCTGACGTTCCTGGCGCTCGTCCTCGGGATGGCGCTCGCGGCGCGCCGCATCCTCGGGATGCGGGTCGGGCTCCTGCGCACGACGGCCGCGACGCTGCTGGCGATGTCGTTCACCGGCAGCCTCTTCGGCGGGCTGGCGGACGACGAGGGCGCGAGTTCCGCGTACGCGACCGTCCTGTTCGGTGTGACGCTGCTGCTCCTGATCGGCATGCTGGCGCTGGCCGAGGTGATCGTGCCGACCGGGTCGATCCCGCCCCCGGTGGAGTGGTTCCGGGCGGTGCGCGGACGGATCACCCGGACGCGGCGGTACTCGCGGATCACGGCCATCGCGGTGCGGCACGGGCTCGGCCCGTACCTGCGCGGGCGGGAGCGGACGGACACCGGCCTGGCGCGGTCGGTGCGGCTCGCGCTGGAGGACGGCGGCGTGACGTTCGTGAAGCTCGGGCAGGTCCTGTCGACACGACCGGACCTGCTGCCGCCCGAGTTCGTCGACGAGCTGACCCTGTTGCAGGACAACGTGCCCGCCGCTCCGTGGGACCAGGTGCGCGCGGTGCTGGTCGAAGACCTGGGGCAGGCTCCGGAGGCCGTGTTCGCGGAGTTCGACGAGCGGCCGATGGCGGCGGCGTCGATCGCCCAGGTCCACCTCGCCCGGTTGAAGACCGGCGAGGAGGTCGTGGTGAAGGTGCAGCGGCCGGGGGTGCAGAAGGTCGCCGAGGGCGACCTGGACATCGTGGCACGGCTGGCGAAGACGTTGCAGGAGCGCACGCGGTGGGGCCGGGCGATGGGCGTGCTGGACCTGGCGAACGGGTTCTCCGTCGCGCTGCGCGAGGAACTGGACTTCCGGGTCGAGGCGAGGAACCTGGCGACGGTCGCCGCCGCGTCCGCCGGGCAGGACGTCGGGCTGCCCGCCGTGCACGAAGACCTCTGCACCGCCAGGGTTCTGGTGATGGAGAGGCTGTCCGGGGTGCCGATGCGCGCCGCCGGACCGGTGCTGGACGAACTGGGGGCCGACCGCGGAGCGCTCGCCACCACGCTGCTGTCGTACCTGCTGCACCAGGTGATGCTGGACGGGGTGTTCCACGCCGATCCCCATCCGGGCAACATCATGCTGCTGGCCGACGGGCGCCTCGGGCTGCTGGACTTCGGCTCCGTCAGCCGGATCGACGCGCAGCTCCGGTCCGCGCTGCGGCGGCTGCTCCTGTCCGTCGACCGCGGCGACCCGGCCGGGCTGTGCGACGCGCTGCTGGACCTCGTGACCAGGCCGGACGAGATCGACGCGCAGCAGCTGGAGCGGGCGCTCGGCCGGTTCATGGCCCGCCACCTGAGCGCCGGGATGCGGCCGGACGTGGAGATGTTCGGCGACCTGTTCCGGCTCGTCCACCGGTACGGCCTGAGCATTCCGCCGGAGGTGGCGGCGGTGTTCCGCGCGCTCGCGACGCTGGAGGGCACGCTCGGCGCCCTCGCCCCCGGTTTCAACGTCGTGGCCGAGTCGCGGGCCTTCGCCAACGCGCGGATCGGCGAACAGCTGACACCGGAGTCGGTGCGGCGCACGGCCGTCGAGGAGCTGCACGCGGTGCTGCCGATGCTGCGCCGCCTGCCCCGCCGGGTCGACCGCATCACCGGCGCGCTGGAGCAGGGGCGGCTCGGCGTGAACGTCCGGCTGTTCGCCGACGACCGCGACCGCCGGTTCGTGACGGGCCTGCTGCACCAGGTGATGCTGACGGGGCTCGGCGCGACCGCCGGGGTCATGGCCGTGCTGCTGCTCGGCGGCACCGGCGGCCCGCAGGTCGTGCCGGGCGTCGACCTGCACCACCTGTTCGGCTACAACCTGCTGGTCATCAGCGTCCTGCTGGGATTGCGGGTGGTGGTGACGATCTTCCGCCCGCGTGGCGCATGACGCAGTCCTCGGCCGGTCCCGGACCCCCGCGGAGCCGTAGGCTGGGAAGGGGCTTGTCCATTCGAAAGGGCGAAGATTTGAGCATCTACGACATTCCGGTCAACACGATCTCCGGCGAGCCGACCACGCTGGAGTCGCTGCGCGGCAAGGCCGTCCTCGTCGTGAACGTGGCGTCCAAGTGCGGCGCGACCCCGCAGTACACGGCGCTGGAGCAGCTCCAGAAGCAGTACGGCGACCAGGGTTTCTCGGTGGTCGGCTTCCCCTGCAACCAGTTCATGGGCCAGGAGCCGGGCACGTCGGAGGAGATCGCGACGTTCTGCTCCACGACGTACGGCGTGACGTTCCCGCTGTTCGAGAAGATCGAGGTGAACGGCGAGAACCGACACCCGGTCTACGCCGAGCTGACGAAGACCGCCGACGCCGACGGCAACGCGGGCGACATCGGCTGGAACTTCGAGAAGTTCCTGGTCAGCCCCGAGGGCGACGTCGTTGCGCGGTTCCGGACGCCCACGCAGCCCGACGACGAGCAGGTCGTCAAGGCCATCGAGGCCGTCCTGCCCAAGTGATGTCCAAGTGATGTGCGGTGGGGAGCCCCTGCGCGGGGCTCCCCGTCACGGGCGGGAGCGGTGGAACGCCCAGGCGTCCGCGATGATGGCCGTCAGCTCCGGCTTCGCCTGCCGCCAGCCCAGTTCGGTGCGGGCCTTCTCGGCGGACGCGACGCTCGCGACCGGGTCACCCTCGCGGCGGGGCGCCACGCGCGTCGGAACCGGGTGGCCGGTCACCTCGCGCACCGCGTCGACGACCTCGCGGATCGAGAAACCCCGGCCGTTGCCCAGGTTGTAGACCTTGTGCTTGCCCGGCTCGGCCGCCTCCAGCGCGAGGACGTGCGCCGAGGCCAGGTCCTCGATGTGGATGTAGTCGCGCACGGACGTGCCGTCCGGCGTCGGGTAGTCGTCGCCGAACAGCAGGAACTCGGCCCGCTTGCCCGCGGCCACGTCCAGCACCATCGGGATCAGGTGCGTCTCGGGCGTGTGCCGCTCGCCGAGGTGCCCGCTGGCGCCCGCCGCGTTGAAGTACCGCAGGCTCACCGCGCCGAGGCCGTGGGCCTGGCACTCCCACGGCAGCATCATGTCCACAATGGACTTGCTGGCCGCGTAGGGGTTCTGCGGGTCGACCGGCGAGTCCTCGGCCAACGGTTCCAGGCCCGCGTCGGCGTACATCGAGCCGGTGGACGAGAAGATCAACCGCTTGACGTCGTTGGCGCGCATGGAGTCCAGCAGCGTCATGGTGCCGCGCACGTTCACGTCGAAGTACAGGTCGGGCTTGCGCACCGACTCGCCGACGGAGATCTTGGCCGCGAAGTGCAGCACCGCGTCGAACGTCGCGTCGACCACCTGCGCCGCCGCGCTGAGCGGCAACTCGTGCAGGACGGCCCCCTCGGGCACGTTGTCCACGAAACCGGTCGACAGGTCGTCCAACACCTCGACCTCGTGCCCGGCGGCCACCAACGCCGCGACCGTCGCGCTACCGATGTACCCGGCACCACCCGTGACCAGCAGCTTCATCCAGTACTCCCAGCTCGGCGATCCCCGACTCGGCCCAGACCCTACGCGGCGGCCCGCCGAGCCCCACGGGGAGCGCCGACACATCGGACGTCTGTAGTCTCGCGGCGACGCCCACGGACAGAGGAGCAGCGATGTCGGCTTCCACACCACAACGGCACATCCGAGTCGTCGGACTGCTCCCCGAAAAACGCGCCGAGTACCTGCGCCTGCACGAGGTCGTGTGGCCCGACGTCGAAGCCCGGCTCACCGCCAGCGGCATCACCAACTACTCGATCTTCCTGCTGGGCGACCGGCTCATCTCGTACTACGAGTACGTCGGCGACGACTACGAGACCGACATGGCCCTCATCGCCGCCGACCCGACCACCCAGGAGTGGTGGACCCTCACCGACCCGTGCCAGGTGCCGGTGCCGGAGGCCGAGGAGGGGCAACTGTGGGCGGACGCCACCGAGGTGTGGCACATGAGCTGACCCGGCCCGCGCGTGGAGCCGACCACCGGCCCCACGCGCGTCCGGTCAGCACTCGATGACGTTCACGGCGAGACCGCCGCGAGCCGTCTCCTTGTACTTGACCGACATGTCCTTGCCGGTGTCGCGCATGGTCTTGATGACCTTGTCCAGCGACACGAAGTGCGAGCCGTCGCCGCGCAGCGCCATGCGGGCCGCGGTGATCGCCTTGATGGCGGCCAGCGCGTTGCGCTCGATGCACGGGATCTGGACGAGCCCGCCGATCGGGTCGCAGGTGAGGCCCAGGTTGTGCTCCATGGCGATCTCGGCGGCGTTCTCGACCTGTTCCGGTGTGCCACCGAGGACCTCGGCCAGGCCACCCGCGGCCATCGAACAGGCCGAGCCGACCTCGCCCTGGCAGCCGACCTCGGCGCCGGAGATGGACGCGTTCTCCTTGAACAGCACGCCGACCGCGCCCGCGGTGAGCAGGAAGCGGACCACGCCGTCGTCGGAAGCACCCGGCACGAAACGGGTGTAGTAGTGCAGGACGGCCGGCACGATGCCCGCCGCGCCGTTGGTCGGCGCGGTGACGACGCGGCCACCCGCGGCGTTCTCCTCGTTGACGGCCAGCGCGAACAGCGTCACCCAGTCCATGACGCGCAGCGGGTCGGTGGCGAAGTGCTCGCCCGCCAACGACTTGCGCATCTCGGCGGCCCGACGGCGGACCTTCAGCCCGCCGGGCAGGATGCCGTGCTCGGTGCAGCCGCGCTCGACGCACTCCTGCATGACCCGCCAGATGCGCAGGAGCCCTTCGCGGATCTCGGCCTCGCCGCGCCACGACTGCTCGTTCTCCAGCATCACCGAACTGATCGACAGCCCGGTTTCCCTGGTGCGGGCCAACAACTGGTCGCCGGTGAGGAACGGGTGGGCCAGCGGGGTGTCGTCGGCCTTGATCTTGTCCGCGCCACTGGCGTGCTCGTCCACGACGAACCCGCCGCCGACCGAGTAGTACACGGCGTGGTCCAGGGACTCGCCGCCGTCGGCGAACGCCTCGAAGCGCATCCCGTTGGGGTGCACGGGAAGCGACTTGCGGCGGTGCATGACGAGGTTCTTGTCGTGCACGAACGCGATCTCGTGCCCGCCGCCGAGCCGCAGCCTGCCGGTCCTCTTGATCTCCTCGAACCGCTCGTCGGCCGCCGCCGGGTCGACCTCCTCCGGCTTGCAGCCCTCCAGCCCGAGCAGCACGGCCTTGGGGCTGCCGTGGCCGTGACCGGTCGCGCCGAGCGAGCCGAACAGCTCGGCGTGCACGCGCGTGGCGCCGTCCAGCAGGCCGCGCGAGCGCAGCCGGTCGACGAACATCGACGCGGCGCGCATCGGGCCGACCGTGTGCGAGCTGGACGGGCCGATGCCGACGGAGAACAGGTCGAAGACGCTGATGGCCATTAGCTGCCCGTCAGTTCCGCGTACTTCGCGGCGGTGAGGAGGCCCTCGGCGTTCTCGACCCGCACCCGGAACAGCCACCCGGCCGCGTACGGGTCCGAGTTGACCAGGGCCGGGTCGTCCACGACACCCTTGTTGACCTCCACGACCTCGCCGCTGACCGGCGCGTACAGGTCGCTGACCGACTTCGTCGACTCCAGCTCACCGCACACGTCACCGGACGTGACGCGGTCGCCCACCTCGGGCAGCTGCACGAAGACCAGGTCACCCAGCGACTCGGCGGCGTAGGAGGTGATGCCGACCGTGACCGGCTCCTGCGTGCCGGGCGTCCAGTCGACCCATTCGTGCTCGGGGGTGTAGAGGAGGTGTTCGGGGTACTCCACAGCGGCACTCCACGGGGCTCACGGCAGGCGCGCGTCGACCACGCCGACCTCGGGGTCGGTCCGACTCCCCCTCTGTCATGGGACCTGAGAGCTTCACCGCGCGAACGCGGCTTGCACCGTGGGTGCGCGCTCGAAGCACGCTTTCCAGAGTCGCCTCGCCCGAGCGGTTCTCGTTGCCTGAGAGTGTGCGGGGTACTTGCTCCTTCGGCGCCCCGGCGACTGCCGGGGTCTCTCCCGCTCGGGTTGCGGCACCGCTTGGGCGCCTCGGCCGTTCTTCAGTTGGCGATCGTGCTGAAAGCTATGTGGCCGCCGATCGGGTGTCAACGCGCGTACGGGCCGGTGCACCGACTCGTGTTGTGCCGTTCACACAATGCAACCCCTATCGGGTAGTGCCGCGAGCACGATGACAGCGGAACGGGTATGCCGGACCTTGGAACCAGCAGCCCAGCTCCCGCCCTCGCAGTCGAAGGAGTCACCGTGCGGATCGCCGTCCCCCGCGAGATCAAGAACCACGAGTACCGCGTCGCGTTGACCCCGGCCGGCGCGCACGAGCTGACTCGCCGCGGCCACGACGTGTTCGTCGAGGCGGGCGCGGGTCTGGGTTCCGCGATCACCGACGCCGAGTACGAGGCGGCGGGCGCGAAGGTGCTGGCCACGGCCGACGAGGTGTGGGCCGAGGGTGAGCTGGTGCTGAAGGTCAAGGAGCCGGTGGCGGCGGAGTACCACCGCCTGCGCGCCGGGCAGGTGCTGTTCACCTACCTGCACCTGGCCGCCGACCTGCCGCTGACCGAGGCGCTCATCGCGTCCGGCACCACGGCCATCGCGTACGAGACGGTGCAGACCGCGAACGGCGCCCTGCCGCTGCTGGCCCCCATGTCCGAGGTCGCGGGCCGCCTGGCCCCCCAGGTCGGCGCGTTCGCGCTGATGAAGCCCTCCGGCGGCCGCGGTGTGCTGCCCGGCGGCGTGCCCGGTGTGGCCCCCGCGCGGGTCGTCGTCATCGGTGGCGGTGTCGCGGGGGTGAACGCCGCCACGATCGCCGTCGGCATGGGCGCCGACGTGCAGATCCTGGACACCAACGTGGACCGGCTGCGGCAGGTCGACGCCCAGTTCGGCGGCAAGCTCCGCACGATCGCCTCGAACAGCTACGCGGTCGAGCAGGCCGTGCGCGAGGCGGACATGGTGATCGGCGCGGTGCTCGTGCCCGGCGCCAAGGCCCCCAAGCTGGTCAGCAACGAGCTGGTGGCGCGGATGAAGCCCGGCTCCGTGCTGGTCGACATCGCGATCGACCAGGGCGGCTGCTTCGCCGACTCGCGGCCCACGACGCACGCGGACCCGACGTTCCAGGTCCACGAGTCCGTCTTCTACTGCGTCGCGAACATGCCCGGCGCCGTGCCGCGCACGTCGACGTACGCGCTCACCAACGTGACCCTGCCCTACGCGGTCGCGCTGGCCGACCAG
>DATMCA010001698.1:0-3884 GCA_035559015.1 Umezawaea sp.
CAGCGGCACCGGCATCAATCCGTCCACGAGCTGGAACGGCCTGGTCGACGGCGCGGCCGTGCCCGATGGCACCTACACGTACACCTTCCGCGGCCAGGACAGCTGGCGCAACGCGGATCCACCCGCCGCAAAGTCCGGCACGGTCAAGGTCGACACGACCCCGCCGAACCTGTCGGATGTCGCGGGCGCTACCGACCCGTTGCCGTGGTTCTCGCCGAACGGTGACGGCAACCGGGACACCTTCGGGCTGAAGGGTTCGACCAGCCAGTCCGGCAAGGTCGAGGTCGGCGTGCGGAACGCGCACGGCGACCTGCTCCGCAACTTCTCCGCGAGCGTCTCGTCCGGTGCCTTCTCGATCCCGTGGGACGGCAAGAACAACGACGGCGCGGTCGTCCCCGACGGCACCTACGACGTCCGCCTCGTGCCGGTCGACTCGGTCGGCAACCGCGGCAGCTCGGAGACGGTCTCGGTCCGCTCGATCTCGCTGCTGGGCGCCGTCAAGACGTCGCGCACCGTGTTCTTCCCGCAGGACCGCGATGCCCTCGGGTCGACGTCGGTCCTGTCGTTCGCGATCAACCGGCCGGCGACCGTGACCTGGACCATCCGCAACGCCAACGGCGACGTGGTCGACACACGCCTCGCGGACGCAGCGCTCGAGGCGGGCTCGCAGGCGCTGACGTTCAACGGGCGCACGGTCGACGGCGCGCTGCTGCCGGCCGGCAAGTACACCTCGCACGTGACCGCGACCGACGGCGACACCTCCGTCAGCCAGAGCGTCGGGTTCGAGATGAACGCGTTCGCGATCACGACCTCGACATCGACGCCGCGGCGCGGCAGGACGATCACGATCACGGCCAAGCCGGCGGAAAGCCTTGCAGGGTCTGTGACAATGTCGATCTGGCAGCCGGGCAAAGCGGCCTGGACGGTAAAGATGTCGAAGCTGTCGTCGGGTTCGTACCGGGCGACGGTGACGCTCAAGACAGGGGGATCCGCAGGCACCCTGAAGGTCAGTGTCCAGGCCAAGGATGCCAAGGGCGGACTCAACAAGACCTACCTGAAGCTTCCGCTTTCGTAGGTCAATCTCGAAGGGGGTCTCGCGCCGGAACCGGGACTACACCGGACCGCACCAGACCAACCCGTACTACTCATAACCCGGACCTTCGTGCCGTGGCCGCGGTTGTGGGGCCTCCGTAGCTTCGACGGTATGTCCCTGCCCGCCCGACGCCCCGTGCGCCGCACCGCCGCGATCGCGCTTGTCCTGGTCGCGCTCGCTGCCTGGGTTCCGCCTGCGTTGGCCGCCTCCCCGAAGCCGAAGACAGATGAGGACGGCCTTCAGCCGTCCGTTCACTACGAGGAAGCGGTCGCCCACGCCGACGACCACGTCG
Source organism: Umezawaea sp. (assembly GCA_035559015.1). Taxonomy (GTDB): domain Bacteria; phylum Actinomycetota; class Actinomycetes; order Mycobacteriales; family Pseudonocardiaceae; genus Umezawaea. The sequence continues at coordinate 1,386 of DATMCA010001698.1, forward strand.
ACTTCGAGCCGGGCGGGCGCGTCACGATCGGCTTCGAGCCACGCCAGACCGACCGGTGGAAGGTGGGTGGCGTCACGCCGCGCGCCCTCCCTGCCGGCCTGCTCACGGGCCGCGAGATGCGCACCAAGCCCGTGGATGTCGACCAACCGGTCACGGACCCGACCGACGCGGCCGCCGCGGTGGTAGCGTCCTGGTCCGCGCCCGCGGCGGATGAAGCGATCGCGCCGGCCGCCGCGGTCAGCTCGACCGGCCTGAATCGCGAAGTTTTCGGCTTCCTGCCCTACTGGGAGCTGACCGACAGCTCGACCACGCTCAACTGGTCGAAGCTCTCGACCGTCGCCTATTTCGGCGTCGGGGTCGACGCGAAGGGAAATCTCCAGAAGCGCAACACCAACGGGACGACGACCGTGGGCTGGAGCGGCTGGACGAGCTCGCGGATGACCAACGTCATCAACAACGCCCACCGGAACCGCACCCGGGTCGTGCTCACGGTCCAGAGCTTCGGCTGGACGTCGGGCCAGCTCGATCGGCAGAGGAGGTTCCTCGGTAGCGCGACCGCCCGGGCGAACCTCGCGCGGCAGGTCGCCGCGGCCGTCCGGAACCGCGGCGCCGACGGCGTCAACGTCGACCTCGAGCCGCTTGCGTCCGGCTACGAGGACGAGTTCGTCTCCCTCATCCGGAAGATCCGCACGGAGCTCAACAACGTGCGCTCGGGCTACCAGCTGACCGTCGACACCACCGGTCATGTCGGCAACTACCCGATCGAGCGCGTGGCCGCATCAGGGGCAGCCGATGCGATCCTGATCATGGGCTACGACTACCGCACCGCCGGTTCAAGCCCGGTCGGGTCGATCGCACCGCTGTCACGCACGGGCTACGACATCCGCGAGACCGTCCGGGCGTACCGGGCTCGCGTGCCCGCCTCGAAGCTGATCCTCGGCGTGCCCTACTACGGCCGGGCGTGGTCCACCAGCAGCGACAACCTGCATGCGAGGAACATCAGCGGCACGAAATACGGGGCGTCGACCACGGTCCCGTACAGCACCGCCGTCGGCTACCTGGCGGAGCACGGCCGCCGCTACGACTCGACCGAGGGCGTGGCGTGGACCGCCTACAAGCGCCGGAACTGTACGTCCACGTACGGGTGTGTCACGCCGTGGCGCCAGCTGTACGTCGACGACGCACGAGCCCTGCGCGCCAAGTACGACCTCATCAACAGCAACAGCCTTCGCGGCGCGGGCATCTGGGCGCTCGGCTACGACGGCACGCGGACCGAGCTGTGGAAGGTCATCGGTGACAAGTTCGCGCCCGACACAAAACCGCCCAAGGCCGGCATCAGGAACGTCGGCCCGGTCCAGCCGAACCCGGCGTTCCAGGTCGGGTGGACCGGCACGGACGCCAGCGGGATCGCCAGCTACGACGTGCAGGTCTCGGTCAATGGCGGCAGCTGGTACCCGTGGCTGAGGAAGACAAAGCAGGGCTCGGCGGTCTATCCGGCGCTCGACGGCCGCGGCTACGCGTTCCGAGTCCGCGCCCGCGATCCGCGCGGCAACACCAGCGCGTGGACCGCCACCACGAAGTGGCGCGCCTCACCGAAGCTGGCCAGCGGCGGCTTCGGCCGCGTCATCACCGACGGCCTGTCGCTGCGCAAGAGCGCATCGACCAGCGCGGCGAAGATCGCGGAGGTGCGCACCGGTGACATCCTGGCGGTCACCGGCGGACCCACGAGCTCAGGTGGCTACACCTGGTACCGCGTGACGGGCCCGGTGCGCGAGTGGGGGATCGTCGGTCCGGTCCACAAGGACGTGTGGGTGGCGGTACGCAACGCGACGTCGACGTTCGTGAAGGCCGCGCCTGCGCCGAACACCGCGACCGTCCGCGCGGTCATCGGCAAGCTCGGCCTCGGCGAGGCCGGAACGGCGGCCATCGCGAACACCGCCTCCGGTGTCACCTCACGGTCGTTCTCGCCGGACGGCGACGGCTACAAGGACACGTTGCGCATCAGCTGGGTCAACGGTCGCGCCCTCGGCTCCCTGGAGCTGCGCGTGTTCAGGCAAGACGGGACGAAGGCGGGGGTCATCCCGATGAGCAGCGGCAAGCTGTCGGCCGGAACGCACGGGTTCACGTGGGACGGGCGGATCGCCGGCACGCGACTGCCCAATGGGCGCTACCTCGTCGCGCTCGTGGGTTCTGCCGGCGGGACCGTGTATGCGAACCCGTCGAAGACCCTCCTTCGTGCGGCGCAGCTCGACACGCACGGTGTCCGCATCGACACGAAATCACCGGAGCTGTCGACCAGCGCGAGCCCGCGAGCGATCTCGCCGAACGGTGACGACCTCGCCGACTCGACCACCCTGAAGTGGTCGGCCAACGAGCCGCTGACGGGCGGCGTGCGCATCCTCAAGGGTTCGACCACCGTCCGCTCGTGGACGGTGTCCCGCAAGAAGTCGGGCTCCATCACGTGGAGCGGCAAGAACGACGCAGGCGCGACGGTGGCCG
>DATMCA010001699.1:0-14552 GCA_035559015.1 Umezawaea sp.
GCCCGAGCGGTGATCCCCAGCCCGTAGCTGCCCGCGAACCCGGCCACGTCGGTCTGGTAGACGGCGACGGTCGGCAGCCCCAGCCGACGTGCCGCCTGCAAGCCGCGAACCCCCAGCACGAACGGCGAGGCCAGGTGCACGACGTCCGGCCGGAACGACTCCAGCGCGGTCAGCACCTTGCGGGTGGGCACCCCCACCGGCAGCGAGCTGACCCGCGGCAGGTCCACCGACGGGACCCGCACGACGGGGGTCCCGCGGTAGTCGTCGTCGCCCGCTCCCGGCGCGATCACCAGCGCCGGACCGGGCAGGTTCTCCAGGACGCGGAGGACGGAGTTGGTGACCCCGTTGACACGGGGCAGGAAGCTCTCGGTGACGATCGCTACGCGCACGGGCTCACCGTGGCGGGCCAACACCACGGGGGCGTGACACGGCGAGGAACGCCCGCCGAACGTCTCCCGACACGGACACCGTTGACCAGGTGATCGTCGGAAGGTCACCTCGTGGACGTGTTTCGGCCACCCGCGAGGTCGAAACTAGCTCGGCATGACCGTCTTGTCGTCCAGGCCAGCCCAGCCCGTGGACCCCGCGCTCGTGTCGATCGCGCTGGAGGTGGCGGGGCGCCTCGCGAACGACGCCTCCGACGTGATCATGGCGACGGCCGGGCGGGGGGCGCGGCCGGACGGCGACGACTCGCCGTTCGACTGGGTGACCGACACCGACCACACGCTGGAACGGCACACCCGGCGGGTGCTGACCGGCGAGTTCCCGCAGATCCCGGTGTTCTGCGAGAACGTCGACGTGCCCTTCGAGGCGGAGTTCCGGTGGGTCGTCGACCCGATCGACGGGACGGCGAACTACGTGGCCGGGGTGCCGTGGTGCGCCTACAGCCTGGCGCTGGTGGACCGCTGGGGGCCGGTGGTCGGCGTGGTCGCCGACCCGTACCGGTCGCAGATCTACGCGGCAGCCCGCGGTCGGGGCATGCGGGCCAACGGCGAGCCGGTGAGGCTGGGGGCCCAGCCCGCCACCCACATCGTGTGCACGGAGATGACCCGCAGCGGGCCGTGGCCGGGGATGGGCGAGTTCATCACGCGGGCCGCGGCCGAGGGCACGGGCGTGCGGGTGCTGGGGTCGAAGGCGCTGGCCGTGGCGCAGGTGGCGCTGGGGCACGCCGCCGCGGCGGTGCTGCACGGGTACCACGAGTGGGACGTGGCCGGGGCCGTGGCGCTGGCGGTGGAGTCCGGGGCGTCCGTGCTGGACCGCAACGGCGAGGGTGACCTCCTGCCGGTCGACGGCCTGCTGGTCGCCGCGCCCGAGGTGGCCGACGAGGTGTTCGGCTGGTGGCAGGCCGCTCTGCGGCCCTAGGCGCCGAGGCTGGGGAGCTGCTGCTCCAGGAACTCCAGGTCCGTGCGGGCGCGGTCCAGTTCGGGGCGGTCGAACATCTTGAGCGCCACCCGACCCACCTCGGTCTCGAACGCCGCGAAGTCCCGTGCCGCCGCGAACAGCCGCTGGGACGCGGGGTGATTCTCGTCGACCGCGCCCATCGCCCTGGCCAGCCGGGCGATGCCGCGGACGTCCTCCAGCTCGGCCTCGAACTGGCCCGCGATGCGGGTCATCCACTCCTTCGCCGGTGACGCGGGGACCGTGTCCACCACGGCGACCACCCGCCGCACCGACTCCTCGCAGCGGGCCACCACCGACGACCACTGGTCGGACGGCGTGGTCGGCACGTAGAGCGGACGCGGGTGCACCGGGGGCGGCGGCGGGAGGGCGCGCCGGTTCGACTTGCGGATGGAGCCGACCAGCAGGCCCAGGAGCGTGCCGGGGATCCCGCCCACGGGGATCGCGACGAACAGCGACGCGAGCAGGGAGGCCGCGACTCCCCCCGAGTACGACGAAGGGGTCAGCAACAGGAGCGTGAAGAGGGTGAACATCACCGCGATGCCGATCGCGAGCCCGGCCAGCACCGATCTCCCCATGACTCCCATCTCCCGATACTGCCACGTGAGACGTTCGTCAGGCGTCGAAATCGACCGTGACCCTGCTCGTGGTCGGTGTGGCCTGGCACGTGAGGACGAAACCCGCCTCGACCTCGCGCGGTTCCAGCGCGTAGTTGCGGCGCATCTCCACCTCGCCGTCCACGACCAGCGCGCGGCACGTGCCGCAGACGCCGCCCTTGCAGGCGAACGGGAGGTCGGAGCGGACGCGCTGGGCGGCGTCGAGGATCGCCAGGTCCGGCGGGACCGGCACGGTGGTCTCGCGACCGTCCAGGACCACGGTGACCTCGGCCGCCGACGCCAGGACGGCGGTGTCCTCGGCCCGGCGCGGGGGCGGCGGGGGCTCGTCGACGTAGAACAGCTCGTGGTGGACCTGGTCGGGCTCGACACCGCGCTCGGTCAGCACGGTCCGGGCGTCCTGGACCATCGCGTACGGGCCGCAGAGCCACCAGTGGTCGATGTCCGCGGCGGGCACGACGGTGGTGAACAGGGCGCGCAGCTTGTCCGCGTCGAGCCTGCCGGTGAACAGCTCCACGTCGCGCGGTTCTCGGGACAGGACGTGGACGAGCTGGAGCCTGGCCCGGTAGCGGTCCTTCAGGTCGGACAGCTCCTCGGCGAACATGACGGTGTCCGTGCGGCGGTTGCCGTAGAGCAGCGTCACGCGGGCGCCCGCGGCCAGGACCGTGGCGGCGATCGACAGCGCCGGGGTGATGCCCGAGCCGGCCACGACGAACGCGTGGTGCTCGCCGCCGCTCGGCGTGAAGGTCCCCTGCGGCGGCAGGACCTCCAGGACGTCGCCCGCGCGCAGCTCGTCGACCAGGTGGCCGGAGAACAGGCCGCCCTCGACGCGGCGGACGCCGATGCGCGGAGCGGAGCCGACGGCGGCGCAGATCGAGTACGAGCGGCGCTCGTCGCCGCGCCTGATCGTCAGGTACTGGCCCGCGGCGAACGCGAACTCCTCCGCCAGCTCGGCCGGGACGTCGAAGGTGACGGCGACGGCGTCGTCGCACAGCCGGTCGACGTCGGCCACGGTCAGCGCGTGGAACGTCGTGCGGCGGCGGGTGGGCGCGGAGGCCGTCACTAGATCTCCTTGATGTGCTCGAAGGGCTCGGCGCAGTCCTCGCAGCGCCGCAGCGCCTTGCAGGCCGTGGAGCCGAACCGGGACAGCTCGGTGGTGCGCGGCGACCCGCAGCGCGGGCACGGCACGCGGCGCGACGGCGGGGTGAGGTTCAGCGGCACCGGGCCCGCGAGCACGGGACCGATGCGGCTCGGCGGGGCGATGCCGTGCTCCAGCAGCTTCCGCTTGCCGGACTCGCTGATCCAGTCCGTCGTCCACGCCGGGTGCAGCGACGTGCGCACCTCGACGTCGGTGTAGCCCGCGCTGGTGAGCGCGCGGCGCAGGTCGGCGCCCATCTCGTCGATCGCCGGGCAGCCCGAGTACGTCGGCGTGATCGTCACGAGCACCCGGCCGTCGGACTCCGAGACGTCCCGCAGCACGCCCAGGTCGGCCAGCGTCAGCACCGGCAGCTCCGGGTCGCGGACCTGCTCGGCGACCTGCCTGGCCGTCGTCACCACACCGCTCCGGGCAGCGACCGGTGCAGGTGCTGCATCTCCGCCACCAGGAAGCCCATGGCCTCGGTGTGCACGCCGTCGCGGCCCGCCTGCCCGGCGACGAACGCCGTCGGGATCGGGGCGGGCCGGACGAGGCCCGCCGCCTCGAACACCTCGTCCAGCACACCGTCCACTTCGGACCGCAGCTCGCTCGGGTCGACGGCGACGCCCGCCAGCCGGGTCTCGACGGCGTTGGCGTGGAACAGCTCGTCCACGAACGGCCACACGCGGTCGACCGCCGCGACCATGCGGGGGTGCGACTCCACGGTGCCGTCGCCGAGCCGCACGGCCCACTGGGCGGCGTGGTCGCGGTGGTACGCCAGCTCCTTCAGGCCCTTGGCGGCGATGGCCGCCAGCACCGGGTCCGCGCTGCCGCGCAGGCGGGAGAACTGGGCGACCTTCCACGACGAGAACACCAGCAGCCGCACGATGGTCGTGGCGAAGTCGCCGCCCGGACCGGGCCCGCAGTCGATCTCGGCCAGGTGCACGTTGCGGAACCCGCGCTCGTCGCGCAGGTACGCCAGGGCGTCCTCGTCACGGCCCTCCCCCTCGACCTCGCCCGCGCGGGTGAGCAGCAGGCGGGCCTGGCCGAGGAGGTCCAGCGCGATGTTGGCCAGCGCGATGTCCTCCTCCAGCTCCGGCGCGCGCGAGCACCACTCGGCCAGGCGCTGGGAGAGGACCAGCGAGTCGTCGCCGAGCATCAGGCAGTAGGCGACCAGGTCGGCGGGGTCCACGGTCGTCGGGACGTCCCGGTCGACGCCCTCCAGCGCGCTGTGGAACCCGGTCCCGAAGGCCCAGTGCGCGTCCTCTTGGTCGATCAGGGACTCGTAAGCGTTGTCGAAGCTCATGGCGCCTCCGCGGCGAGAAGTACGTCGGCGCGACTCACAGGTGCGGCACGTCGTCGGGGATCACGTAGAACGTCGGGTGCCGGTAGACCTTGTCGCCCGCGGGCTCGAAGAACGGGTCCTTCTCGTCCGGCGACGACGCGGTGATGGCCTCGGCGGGCACGACCCAGATCGACACGCCCTCGTTGCGGCGCGTGTAGACGTCGCGCGCGTTGCGGACGGCCATCTCGGCGTCCGGGGCGTGCAGCGACCCGACGTGCACGTGGTTCAGCCCGCGCTTGCCGCGGACGAAGACCTCCCACAGCGGCCACGACGTGCTCATGCGACACCCTCCCGGTCCTGCGACGACTTGCGAGCGGCGTGCGCGGCGGCGGCCTCGCGGACCCACGCGCCGTCCTCGTGCGCCTTGCGGCGGTGGGCGACGCGCTGGCTGTTGCACGGCCCGTGACCGCCGACGACCTGCCAGAACTCCTCCCAGTCCGGCTGGCCGAAGTCGTAGTGGCCGCGCTCCTCGTTCCACTCCAACGCGGGGTCGGGGAACGTGACGCCGAGCTTCGCGGCCTGCGGCATCGACATGTCCACGTACTTCTGCCGCAGCTCGTCGTTGGTGTTGCGCTTGATCCGCCACGCCATCGACTGCTCGGTGTTGGAGCTCTCCTCGTCCGGCGGGCCGAACATCATCAGCGACGGCCACCACCAGCGGTCGACCGCGTCCTGGACCATCTCGCGCTGGGCCCGCGTTCCGCGCATCATGGTCATCAGCAGTTCGTAGCCCTGCCGCTGGTGGAAGGACTCCTCCTTGCAGATGCGGATCATGGCCCGCGCGTACGGGCCGTACGAGGTGCGGCACAGCGGCACCTGGTTGCAGATGGCCGCGCCGTCGACCAGCCAGCCGATCACGCCCATGTCCGCGAACGTCAGCGTCGGGTAGTTGAAGATCGAGGAGTACTTCTGCTTGCCGTCGATCAGCTTCTGCGTCAGCTCACCGCGGTCCGCGCCCAGCGTCTCGGTCGCGGCGTACAGGTACAGCCCGTGACCGGCCTCGTCCTGCACCTTCGCCAGCAGGATCGCCTTGCGGCGCAACGAGGGCGCGCGGCTGATCCAGTTGCCCTCGGGCTGCATCCCGATGATCTCGGAGTGCGCGTGCTGGGCGATCTGCCGGATCAGCGTCCTGCGGTAGCCGTCCGGCATCCAGTCACGGGGTTCGATCCGGGCCTCGGAGGCCACCGTGTGCTCGAAGCGCGCCGACAGGTCATCCACCATGAGGAGGATGTTACACCTGAACGGCGATTTCGGGAGAAACTGTCACAAACGGCGGAGTCCTCGTCGGGTGAACCAGATCGCGGGCAGCAGCAGGGCCCAGACCACCAGCAGGAACGTCGAGATCGGCAGCACCGCGAGCGAGGCCCCGCGACCCCAGACCCGTGCCAGTTCGGTGTTGGTCGTGTCGTACTCGATCCGCACGAGCTGACCGACCTCCAGTCCCTCGGGGTACAGGACGCCCTGCGACGGGCTCTGCACCTTGCCGTCCGGCGTCCCGAACCTGATCACGGTTCGGTTGAACGCGACGGACACCACCTCGGCGGTCGCGTTGCCCAGGTGGGCCTCGATGGCCTGGTCGTCGCGCCACGCGCCGATCATCAGCAGGGCCGCGACGAGGGTCACCACCCCGCCGACCACCAGCAACGCACGGGCGACGCCCCGCCGGACCCGGACCCCGACCGGGGGCCGCTGACTGGTCTGCACTGCGTCGTCCACCACAGCTGAGGAGTCTAGGGCCGGCTGGAGGAGGAATCTCAGGAGTGAGTCCATACCCTCGAAGCGTGACCACCGCACCAGCGTCGCGAACCCGACAACGTCTGCGCGTCCACACCGGGCGGGCGACGGGTGAGGACCTGCTCCGCAGGCTGCCGCACCCAGACAACGCGCTGGCCTGGGTCAGAGACGGATCAGGCCTGGTCGGATGGGGTGAAGCGGCGCGGTTCGAAGCGTCGGGCCCCAACCGGTTCGCCGACGCCGACCGCTGGTGGCGGGATTTCACGTCCACGCTGGACGTCCAGGACGAGGTCGGCCGCCCCGGCTCCGGGCCGGTCGCGTTCGTCAGCATGGCCTTCGCGGATGAGCCGGGTCACTCCGTCCTGGTGGTGCCCGAGGTCGTGCTCGGCAACCGCGACGGGCACGGCTGGATCACCACGATCGGCCACCCGACCCCGGCCGACGTGGAACCGGTCCAACGCCCGTCGACGGTCCGCTACGCCGACGGGCGGCTGTCGGTCACCGACTACCGGGGGGCCGTCGCGGCGGCCGTGGCCCGGATGCGCGACGGCGACCTGGACAAGGTGGTGCTCGCGCACGACCTGCTGGCCGTCGCCGACGTCCCGATCGACCACCGGTTCGTGCTGGAGGGCCTGGCCGGGCGCTACCCCGAGTGCTGGGTCTACGCCGTGGACGGCTTGCTCGGCGCCACCCCGGAACTGCTGCTGCGGCGGACCGGGGAACTGGTCGACTCGCGGGTGCTCGCGGGCACGACGTGGCCGCACGACGGCATGTCCGACGAGGAACTGGAGGCGGCGCTGATGTCGTCGCCGAAGAACCTGGAGGAGCACGACTACGCGATCCGCTCGCTCGCGGACACGTTGAAACCGTTCTGCACGACCATGTCCGTGGACGGCCCGTCGGTGCTGCGGCTGCCGAACGTGTCGCACCTGTCCAGCGACGTGATCGGCACGTTGAGCGGCTCGCCGTCGCTGCTGCGGCTCGGCGCGGCCCTGCACCCGACGGCCGCGGTCGGCGGCACACCCCGCGCCGACGCGATCCGGCTCATCGAGGAGCTGGAAGGCCTGGACCGCGGCCGGTACGCCGGTCCGGTCGGCTGGATCGACGGCAACGGCGACGGCGAACTCGGCATCGCGCTGCGGTGCGCGCGGGTCGAGGGGCACACGGCCCGGCTGTACGCGGGCTGCGGGATCGTCGCGGAGTCCGATCCGGACAGCGAGGTGTGCGAGGCGCACGCCAAGATGCGGCCGATGCGGGACGCGCTCGAAGGCCGCTAGGCCTGGTCATCGCCGCCAACCGAAGATGTCGTCCAGCACCCAACCCCAGACCGCCACGCAGGTGAGCGCGGTGATCACGATCAACGTCGTCACGCCGCGCTCACCGACACCGCGACCGGTGTGAAGTCGTTCGGACCGAGCATCCGCGTCACCCCGGTGTCGAGCCGCGCCGGCACCGAGCACGCGGCGGGCAGGTCGGCCTGGTAGCGCTGGACCACCCCGCCGACGCCGCCTGCCGTGCGCACGCGCACGCCTGGTTCAGGCAGCCTCATTCCACGCATCCCGTCATCGCCCGTGGTTCACGGTCGCCCCGCGCCGCCCGATCAGCCCTGGTCATCCGCGCCCGATCATGACCATCACGATAAACTGTCATATGACAACCGACTAGTTACCCGACCGGGTGACCCGCTCCCCCGTGCCTCGTCGGGCACACTGCGGGTGATCCAGAAGGGGCGTGGATGAGCAAGCAGGCGCACAGCGCGAGCGACTACAAGTTGCTACTCGGGAGGGAACTGACCACGCGGCGCAAGGCGGCGGCGAAGACCCGTGTCGAGGCCGCGGACGCGCTGGGCTGCTCCGAGGCGAAGATCGGGACCGTCGAACGCGGCAGGTCGGCGATCTCGCCGCTCGAACTGCACGGGCTCCTCGCGCTCTACGCGGTTCCGGCGGCCCAGCGCGCCGACATCGAGGCGCTGGCGCTGAACGCCCGGAAACGCCGACCGCCGACCCCCTGGGGCGCAGTCGTGCCCCCAAGGCTGAAGCAGTACTTCCAAGCGGAGGAATCAGCGCGGGCGATCCGGCACTTCCACACGTTCCTGCTGCACGGCCTCGTGCAGACCCAGGACTACGCGCGAACGGTGATCGGCCACAACCGATCCCTTCGCCCGGCCGAGGTCGAGCGACTCGTCCAAGCGCGAATGGCCCGCCAGTCCTGGCTGACGAGCGAGCGGCCAACCCGGCTGACGGAGGTCGTCCCCGAAGGCGTGCTGCGCTCACGGCTCGGCGGCGGTGACGTGATGCGCGAACAGCTGGCGCACCTGACCGACCTGGTGACCCGCGACGTCATCGAACTGCGGGTCATCCCGGTCGGCGCAGGCATGTACTCCGGTGGCGGGTACTGCTTCACGATCCTGACTCCCACCGCGGAGCAGCGGCCGACGACGGTGTACCTGGAGAACCTCACCGACGGCGTGTTCGTCGACGACGAGAACCGCGTCGAGCAGTACGAAACGGCGTTCGCCGAGATGCTCGATCTCGCTCTCTCCCCGGAAACCACGCTCGAACTCCTGGCTACAGTCGCGGCGGAACTGTGACGCAACGGAGGAGCGCGACGATGGACTCACGGCTGAGCGGGGCGATCTGGCGCAAGGCGAGTCGGAGCGGTCAAAGTGGTGGCGAGTGCGTCGAAATCGCGCTGTGCCCCGAAGGAGAGGGTGTTCGCGACTCGAAGAACGCCTCCGGACCCGCTCTGGCGTTCCCGAAGGGCCGTCTTTCCACTTTCCTGGCGCACATCAAGGCCGGTCACTTCACCCAGCAGACCTGACGAAGGTCCAGTGCGGCTCATCACCAACGGCAGCGGTGGACGGGTGGTGGTGCGGGCCAGGGTCGGGGCATGTCCACGACCCTGACCGCCCTGCTCGTCGCCGCCACCCTCGTGGCGGCTCCCGAGACCTTCGACCTGCCCGCCCCCACCGGCCCGCACGACCTCGGCACCCGCCAGGTCCACCTGGTCGACCCGGCGCGCGACCGGGAGCTGATGATCACCACCTACTACCCCGCGCGGGCGGGCGGCGAGCCGTTCGCGCCGTACCTGACGCCGGTGTCCGCGGCGGCCTTCGACCAGGGCCACGCGGCGATGGGCCTGCGGCCGGGCCAGGTCGACTGGGGCAGCGCGAGCACGCACGCCCGCGTCGACGCACGTCCGGAAGGCCGTTGGCCGGTCGTCCTCTACTCGCCGGGCTACGGCTCGTTGCGCACGTTGGCCACCACGGCGGCGGAGGACCTGGCGAGCCGCGGGTACGTGGTGGTGACCGTCGACCACACGTACGAGGCGCCGTTCGTGGAGTTCCCCGGCGGACGACTGGAGGTCCGCCGGCCTCCGGGCGTCGACCCGCTGCCCGCCGCGTTGGCGACCAGGGTGGCGGACATGAGGTTCGTGCTCGACCGGCTGCCGTCGGTGCTCGGCTCCTCGGCGGACCTGTCGCGGATCGGGATGTTCGGGCACTCGTACGGCGGCGACACCACGGCCGAGCTGATGGTCACCGACCGGCGGGTCGACGCGGGCGCGGACCTGGACGGCTGGCTCGCCTACGACATCGACGGTGCGCAGCCCACCCGTGCCGCCACCGAGGGCGTCGACCGGCCGTTCCTGCTGATGGGCTCGGCGGGCAACTCCCGCGACGGGCAGGCCCGCACGCACCGGACGTCACCGTCGTGGGGAGCGTTCTGGGCGAACAGCACGGGCTTCAAGCTCGACCTCGTGATGCCCGAGGCGATGCACTACAGCTACACCGACGTGCAGTCGTTCCTGCCCCAGCTCGACGCCGACCCGGCGGTCCGGGCGCTGCGGATCGGCACGGTCGACCCGGCGCGGAGCACCGCCTCGCAACGCGCCTACCTGGCGGCGTTCTTCGACCAGGCGCTCAAGCACCGCCCGCGGCCGCTGCTGTGCCGCGAATCACCGGAGCACCCCGACGTGGAGTTCGTGCGCTGACCCGTGGGCGCCCCTTCGGCGAAGGGGCGCCCACGCGGCCTCAGCGCTCGCTCTTGGCGAGCAGTTCGTGCGTCTCCTTGATCTTCTGCCGCGACTTGGGCTCCACGGCGGGAGCCTTCTTCGCGGCCACGGCGGCCTCCGCACCGGGCGCCGTCGCCGGCTTGCCCTTGGTGAACAGCCACGTCGTGAACAGGTCGTCCAGCTGCTGACCGGAAACCCGCTCGGCGAGCGCGATGAACTGGTCGATCGACGCGTCGCCGTACTGGTGCTGCTTCGTCCACTTCTGCAGCGTCGTGAAGAACGCGTCGTCACCCACGGCCGAGCGCAGCGCGTGCAGCGTGAGCGCCCCGCGGTCGTACACGGCGCCGTCGAACTGGTTCGCCGCACCGGGATCGCCGGGCAGGACGTCCCAGAACGCCGAGTCGGCCGGGTAGGAGTCGTAGACGAAGTCCGAGTTCTCCTGCGCGGTGCCCTCGCCGACGTGCTCCGACCACAGCCACTCGGCGTAGCTCGCGAAGCCCTCGTTCAGCCAGATGTCCTTCCAGCCGTGCACCGACACCGAGTCGCCGAACCACTGGTGGGCCAGCTCGTGCGCGACCACGTAGGTGTTGCCGCCACGACGCCAGAACGCGGTGTCGTAGTTGGGCCGGGTCTGGTTCTCCAGCGCGAAACCGATGCCGCCGCTGACCACACCGCCCTGCGCCTCGAACGGGTACGGGCCGAAGAAGTCGTCCTCGAAGTCGAGGATCTCCGACGTCCTCTCGACGCTCGCCTTGGCCGCGCCCTCGAACTCGCCGAGGCCCTCCGCGTAGGCGTTCACCACGGGCAGGCCGCTCGGGGACGTCGACTGGCGGATCTCGAACTGGCCGATCGACACGAACGTCGAGTAGGTGTTCTGCGGCTTGGTGCTCCGCCAGTTCCAGCGCGTCCAGCCGTTGATCTGCTTGGTCGTGCCGATGAGCCTGCCGTTGGAGATCACCTCGACGCCGTCCGGCACGGCCACCGAGACGTCGAACGTGGCCTTGTCCGTCGGGTGGTTGTTGCTCGGGTACCACCACGGCGCGATGTCGGGCTCGTCGATCGCGAGCGCGCCGGTCGGCGTCTTCTTCCACGCCGTGTAGCCGTCGACGGACTTGGTGGACGGCTTGTCGTCGTAGGTCACGACGACGGTGATGTCGCTGCCCTTGGCGAGGTTGCCCTTCGGGTCGACGACCAGTTCACCGCCGTCCTGGGTGAACGACGCGACCCTGTTGTTCACCCGCACCGACTTGACCTTGAGCAGGAAATCGAGGTTGAACCGCGAGAGGTCCTGAGTGGCTTTCGCCAGAATCGTCGTGGTGCCGGACAGGCCGTCGGTCGCGGGCTGGTAGTTCAGCCGGATGTCGTAATGGGAGACGTCATAGCCACCGTTTCCCGAGTTCGGGTAGTACGGATCACCGATTCCGGGTGCTCCGGGCGCCGCGGCGGCGCTGGCCGGGCCCGCTAGCAGCGCGAGCGCGCACGCCGTAGCCGCTCCGACCGTGATCTTCGCTCTGATGGACATGGCTGGAAACTAGTCACCGAACCGGGCTCGGAATACCCCCGTACGTAGGCTCCTACTCTTTGGAACCCGCTGAGACGGCACGCCGCAATACGGTATGCAAATCACGCAATCCGGAACGATTCGCACGAATCTCCACAACCCTGATTCCGGCGGGCGGCACGAGTGCGGCGCGGAATTGTTCGGCCGATTCGGCCAGGACGTGCGGCACCCGGTAGCCCGCGCACAGCGCGGCCAGGTCCATGCCGTGCGGGGTCCCGAAGACCCGCTCGAACGACCGCCGGTGCTCCTCGGCGCCCTGCTCAAGGAGCGAGAAGATGCCGCCGCCGTCGTCGTTGAGCACGACGATCGTCAGGTCCGGCCGCGGCTCGTCCGGGCCGATCAGCAGCCCGTTCAGGTCGTGCAGGAACGTGAGGTCGCCGACGAGCGCGAACCCCGGCCCCTCGGCGAGCGCCAGGCCGATCGCGGTCGACAGGCTGCCGTCGATGCCCGCGCCGCCGCGGTTCGAGTGCACGAGGAGGTCCGCGCGCGGGTGGGCGACCAGGTCGACGTCGCGCACCGGGTTCGACGAGCCGAGGAACAGCGTCGAACCCCACGGCAGCGCGGCGACCATCTCGCGCGCCACGTGCAGCCCGGTCGGCCACGGCACGTCGTCCAGCACCTCGTCGACGACCTCGGAGGCCATCTTGTCCGCGTCCTGCCAGGCCGCCAGCCACTCGGGGTCGACCTCCAGCTCGCCCGCCGCCAGCTCGGTGGAGGTGTGCGTCGCGGCGAACGCCGGGTCCGGCCAGTCCAGGTCCGGTGTCAGGACGTGCACGACCGGCGTGCGCGCGATCAGCTTCAGCACCCCGCGCGACAGCGTCGCCCGGCCCACCACCAGCACCGCGCTCGGTCGCAGTTCCACGGGCAGCTCGCCGGAGTTCAGCAGCAGCGTCCCGTGCCGCAGCACCGGCCCGTCCGAGCCCGCCGTCGGCTCCGCGACGATCGGCCACCCCGCGTGCCACGCCAGCTCCGCGGTCTCGCCCACCAGCGAGTCGCCGACCACGACCAGCGTGCGCGGCCCGAGGTGCTCGACCGTCGACGTGGACGTGGTGGTGCGGGGCTCGACGCGCGTCCACGGCACGTCGAAGTGCCTGCCGTCCAACGCCTCCGGCCAGTCGCCGTCGTGGTCGGGCACCAGCGGCTCGCGCAGCGGCACGTTGACGTGCAGCGGCCTGCCCGACCGGGCCGTCGCGACCGCCCGGCACACCAGCGACCGCCACACGGAGTTCTGCCCCGGCCGCCGCTCGGCCACCGGGAAGTGCAGGGTGTCCGACGCCGCGCCGAAGATCCCGTGCTGGTCGACGGTCTGGCTGGCCCCGGTCCGGTACAGCTCGACCGGGCGGTCCGCCGTGACGACCAGCAGGCCCGTCCCCGAGTGCCGCGCCTCCAGGACGGCGGGGTGCAGGTTCGCGACCGCCGTGCCGGACGTGCAGACCACGGCCGTGACCCCGCCCGCCTTCGCCTTCGCCAGCCCCAGCGCCAGGAACCCGGCGCTGCGCTCGTCCACGCGGACGTGCAGCGTCAACCGCCCGTCGACCTCGGCCTCGTGCAGGGCGAAGGACAGGGGCGCGTTGCGCGAGCCGGGGCTCAGGACGACGTGCCGCACGCCGTTGCGGACGAGCTCGTCGACGAACACCAGGGCTTGCGCGGTGGACGGGTTCACGTGGCCATTCTCCCCCAACCCACCATCGGGTGATCTGCCTTGCGCATTCGAACAGACGTTCTACTGTGGACCCATGAACTACGCCACCCGAGTGATACCGGTCCCCGCTGTGGGAAGCCTGCGAGTCGAGCGCTCAGCCAGGCCCCCTTATTGTCGCGGACGTGGAAATCTCCGAGTTGTTCGACGCGTCCCGCTGGAAGTCGATCCCCGGCTTCGAGTCCCTCACGGACATCACCTACCACCGTGCGGTGGACCAGGGCACGGTGCGGATCGCCTTCAACCGCCCGGAGGTGCGCAACGCGTTCCGCCCGCACACCGTCGACGAGCTGCACCGGGCGCTCGACCACGCCCGCATGTCGTCCGACGTGGGCTGCGTGCTGCTCACCGGCAACGGACCGTCCCCCCGTGACGGCGGCTGGGCGTTCTGCTCCGGCGGCGACCAGCGCATCCGGGGCCGGTCGGGGTACCAGTACGCGGCGGGTGAGACCGCGGACACGGTCGACCCGGCGCGCGCGGGGCGGCTGCACATTCTCGAGTGCCAGCGGCTGATCCGGTTCATGCCGAAGGTCGTCATCGCCGTCGTGCCCGGCTGGGCGGCCGGCGGCGGCCACAGCCTGCACGTGGTGTGCGACCTCACGATCGCGAGCGCCGAGCACGCGAAGTTCAAGCAGACCGACGCGGACGTCGGCAGCTTCGACGGCGGCTACGGCTCCGCGTACCTCGCCCGCCAGGTGGGCCAGAAGTTCGCCCGCGAGATCTTCTTCCTCGGCCGCACCTACGGTGCCGCCGAGATGCAGCGGATGGGCGCCGTGAACGAGGTCGTCCCGCACGCCGAACTGGAGAACACCGCCCTCCAGTGGGCGAAGGAGATCAACGGCAAATCCCCCACCGCCCAACGCATGCTCAAGTACTCGTTCAACCTCATCGACGACGGCCTCGTCGGCCAACAGATCTTCGCCGGCGAAACAACCCGCCTCGCCTACATGACCGACGAGGCAGTAGAAGGCCGCGACGCCTTCCTGGAAAAACGCACCCCAGACTGGTCAGACTTCCCCTACTACTTCTAACCCCACCTCAACCCCAACTCCCAT
>DATMCA010001700.1:0-5502 GCA_035559015.1 Umezawaea sp.
GAGCTTCTTCGCGTTGCTGCAGAACAACGTTCTCGACCGGCGTTCCTGGCCCACCCGTGACGAGCTGCGGATCGCGATCGTCACCTGGATCGACCGCACTTACCACCGCCGTAGACGCCAAGCCGGCCTCGGCCGGTTGACCTCCATCGAATACGAAGCAATCATGACCACGCCAGCCAGTCAGGCTGCGTGACTACAACTGTCACCTACTCGTGCAGCAGGCCCAGGTGAGGTTCTCCTGTGTCAGACGGAGCACCAGGAGTCGGACCGAGCGCATGGTCGGCGGTCGGCCGGGGCGCTCAGGATGCTTTTGTCTATGTGGGTGTGTTCGCTCGTAGAGGCGATCGCATGTAGTGGTCACGGTCCTGTGTGGATAGACGTTGAGGAAGACTACTTCGAGGTTTTCATGTATAGGTCAAGCGGCGCAGGGGTTCTGTGTCAGGGCCAATGTAGAGCGATGCGGTTGCTGTGGGATGGGGTTGGTGTGGGAGTACGGCTGTGGGAGCAGATTGGGAGCAGCGGGACGCGCTGAACAGTGCGGAACTACTCTCAACGTCCTGCTATCGCACCATGTTGACGTGGGGTGTTTCTGTTTCTACTGGTCAGGGCTCTTTCGGTTTTACGTTTTTCTGTGACGGAACGGGGATCGGCGCGCTCGGAAAGGTCGATCACAACTCTTCCCGAAGTCCATGCGGCGACAGCCGACGCGAGCCCGCTCCACTGCTCGCCGTTCAACTGTCGCGAGTCCACCAAGTGGCGCTTGCGATGGCCCGTTGTCACGGACAGCTCGCAATCGCTCGGTGTCACGTACAGGGCAACAAGGGGATCGTATGTGCCCACCGCGAAGTACGCCTTGTCGATCTCGCTCCAACCGAATCCGACGTACCGGGACCAAGAACTGCCCTGTTGCCGGTACACCACCAGCCCACTGCTGTCGACCCCGCAACCTGCCAGCGCGCGTCGGCCCAGGTCTCCATCGCGCCCTCAGCCTCAAATCGCGACGGCTGGCAACACCGCCCAGGCAGAGCACTCACGCCGTGGTAGTCGCGGGGGACTCCCGCTTCACCGTCATTAGCCCGCCGTTCGGGAGTCTCTGCTTGTCCGCCCTCGATAGACAGGACATCCTGTGCCGCTCGAAAAGTCGTCGCTGCTGGTAAAGCGGCATGTCTGTACTCGTTGATGAGTCCGCTGAGGATGCGGGTGCGGAGCACTCTGCTGGGGTCTGGGTCGTGTACCGCGGCGGGGTGTTGTTGGCCCGCGGGTGGTTGTTGGTCGCGGGCTTGATGGGGTCTGTGTCCGTTGTAATGCTCTTCGTAGGTCTTCAGGACTTGTAGTACATGACCCTCGTCCATGATCGGGATGTGGTCGAGGAGTTCGCGTCGGATGGTGCCGATGACTGGTTCGCAGTGGGCGTTCATCCGGGGCGCCCGTGGCGCGCTCCTGAGCACACGCAGACCGTCGGCGCGGAAGACGGTGTCGAACGTGTGGCCGTACTTGCCGTCGCGGTCGCGGAGCAGGAATCGGAGCGACTCCGTTCGGTGTCCGAGGTCGGTGGCGAGTTTCTGGCTTGCTGGGCTGTCCATGTCTGGGTCGGGTGGGCGGTGACGCCGGTGATGTGCAGGCGCCTGGTGTGGTGTTCGAGGAAGGCCAGTGCGTAGAGGCGTGTGCCGAGCACGGTGTCGAGGTTGTGCTTGCCGAAAACTACGTCCGTGCTGGTCAGACGGCTTTGTGGTACTCGTTTAGGATGCTGCCCAGTCGTTGTCGGCGGCGGACGTTCATGGTCGCTCGTGTGGTTCAGGGAAAAGAAGTGACTCTCGACGAGAGCGAGGCGGCCAGCTGAGGCTGGTTCTGTTGCCGTTGTCGACCGCCGCGATCCGGGGGTTGCTGACCGCGACCGTGCTGGTCCGCGTCGTCGACACGGTTGCCGCGATCGATCGCGTCCTCTGGCAGCAAGTCCACCTGAGCAGGGCTCTGATCAGCCACTACCGTCGACGCGACCCACTTCCACAAGATCTCGGAATGTAGTACCGGGATGCGCGCACAGTTCGACGCGAAGTTCGGTAAAAGAGCCAACCACGAGGAAACGGGACGGGCAGCGACTTCGCCTCAGCGACAGTGCGATGCCATGTCCGAATTCGGCCGATTCGACCGGTCAATGTGTCGTGTGTCACGTCAAATTTCGTCCGTATTGAGTGAGTCGTCCGTGAGTTACCCGCAATGGTCGTAGGTTGGACGTGCCGCTGTGTCTAGCGTCCGAAATGCGGCCCGCGAAGGGTTGGACGCTAACGCGTCACGGGGGATTTAAGGGGCGGGAATGGCTGTCTTCGGCATGCCGCAAGCACTGTTGAAGCGTTTCACGACAATGTTTGTGACCGTGTTGTTGTGTGCGGCGACCATGCAGGTCATTCCCGTCACGGCGGCAACAGGGGCACCGCGGACAGCGCCCGTCGCGACCGGGGGAACCGCGTCGGATTTCGGTCCGGACGCGCCGGCGTCGCAGGACGTGTTGGTGGACGGATGGGGTGACGGTGCCGGCTACCACGTCCAGGTAGCCCGCGAGCGGTCCGGGTTCACCTGGCAAGAGGTCGCGGTGTTGCGCCCGGCGGGACTGGACGACGAGTCCTGGTCGGGTTACCAGTGCGTGTCCGGCGATGGTCGGTTCGCGGCAGTGGCCGTGTTGCCCCGAACCGTGGTGAACACCGCCGCCGCACGCGATCACGGCGCGTTCGCCTACTCCGTCGACCTCGAGTCCGGCGCGGTCACACCCCTGGCACGCGGTGTCGGCCTGAAGTACCACACGCCCGGCTGTGGAATCGGTACGACGGCGGTGTTCTCGCTCAACCCCGGTGTGGATCAGCACAGCACCCGGCTGCTCGTGGCCGATCTCGCATCGGGCGCGGTCACCGACGGCGGCCTGGTCGCGGGCCAACTCACCTCGGCGGTGCCCACCGCGCAGGGAGTGGTCGGTGTTGCAGGCGCGTCCGTCGTCGCCGTCACCGACGGCAAGCTCACCACACTGTCGGACGTAGACGGTTCCGCATACGACCTGCGTCCCGCCGCGGACGGAGGCCTGGACTACCTCGCCGTTCGCCAAGGCAAGGGTGATGCCACGGCGTTCCACCTCCACAACGGCACCGTGCGGAAGACCGGAACCGGCGAAGCGACGAAACTGCACCTGTTCCAGGGGCGGGCTGGGCACACTGTGATCGGCGGCGCCCGTGACGTCACCGCGAACAGCGGCCTGGTCCGTGCCGACGCCTCCGGTTTCACCGGCAGTGCGTCCTTGGACGGTCACGCACTGCTCGGTGTCGGCGGCGATCCCGAACACCCGCAACCCGCGGTAGCGGCCACCCGCACGGGCAAGGTCTTCCCACGTCCCTATGCCTCCACCGCGTCGGCCCACCAGTCCACAGGGATTGGTGCCACCGCACCCGGCCTCCAACCCGACATGTCGACGCCACCGGTGGCCCTGGGCAGAGCCCACCCGAAGGCCGACGCCGCGCCGATCGCCGCGCGCGATCGCGCCCAGGACACGGTTCAGGCCACCGCGCAGACGCCGACGTGTTCGGTGCCGCGACTGGACCCCACCCGGCAGGTGCCGCAGCCCTCGGCCAAGCAGGTCGAATGGGCGGTGCAGATGGCCCAGCAGGGCCTGCTCACCGGCAGCGCCTACACCAGGCCCGCAGGCTTCGACAACCTCGGTCTGGCCGCCTACGCGCCGAGCGACAACTTCCCGAAGATCCCGCTCCAGCACCCGACGGGTGATTCGTGGGATTCCGTGCCGCGGTCGGTGATGCAGGCGATCATGGCCCAGGAGTCCAACTGGTCGCAGGCGTCCTGGCACTCCCTTCCGGGTATGACCGGCGGTCCGCTGGTCGCCGACTACTACGGCGCCGCGGGTGACATTGTGTCGATCAACTACCCCGGCGCGGACTGCGGCTACGGCCTGGCCCAGGTCACCACCGGTATGCGGGCCGGCGACGGCAGCGTGTACTCGCCCAACGGGCAGAAGAAGGTCGCGGTCGACTACCAGGAGAACATCGCGGCCGGGCTGCAGATCCTGGAGGACACCTGGAACCGCCTCTACGACATGGGCACCACCGCCAACGGCGGCAACCCGCGTTACCTGGAGAACTGGTATTTCGCGATCTGGGCCTACAACTCTGGCGTCCAACCCAACGCGGCCAACGGCAACACCACCGGCTGCATCCCCGGACCCACCTGCACCGGCCCGCACGGCACCTGGGGATTGGGCTGGACCAACAACCCGGCCAACCTGGACTATCCGCCGACCCGCACACCCTTCCTCCAGTCGAGCTACGACGACGCGAAGCACCCGTCCAGTTGGCCGTACCAGGAGCGGGTGCTGGGCTGGATGGCCAGCCCGATCCTGCGCTTCGGCAGCCGTGCTTTCGCCACACCGGATTACCACGGCGGCAAGACCTGGGTGCAACCGGCGCCGTTCACCGCGTTCTGCGCCACCGACAACCACTGCGACCCCAACGCCACCAACCCGACCAACCCTGGCGCCAGCCACTGCCTGCTCGACGACTTCCAGTGCTGGTGGCACCAACCGGTCACCTGGATCACCGACTGCGCCACCACCTGCGCGACCAGCGCCTACACCGTCGCGAACGGTTCGACAGAGCCCACCGTCACCAACCCGCACCCGCCGACCTGCTCACTGGACGGCTCCAAGGTACCCACCACCGCCACCGGTGCGCCGATCGTCGTGGACGAGCAGCCCGGCCCACCGCTGAACCTCGTCGGCTGCGGCACCTCGAACTGGTCGAGTGACGGCACCTTCGCCATGGCCTACGGCACGAACGCGAACGGCGATCCGATCGGCCAGGTCGACACCCACCAGTTGGGCTCCGGGCTCGGCGGTCGCATCCTGTTCTCCCACACCGAGACCACCGCCAACCCCGACCTGGTCAACACCGGCACGTGGACGCCGAACCTGCCCGGCCTCCAGTACTACAAAGTCAAGATCCACATCCCGGCGTTGGGCGCCTCCGCGACCAACGTGGTGTACCAGATCAACCCCGGAGGCGGGGTGGCCCCCTGGAAGATCCGGGTCAACCAGCACTGGGACTCCGAGGAATGGGTGACCATCGGGACGTTCGCCATGCAGAACGGCGGCAACGTCCAACTCTCCAACGCCAGCACCAGCACCGCCTCCACCGACGGCAACCTGCTCAACTTCGACGTCGCCTGGGACGCGGTCGCCTTCCTGCCCGAAGGCGGCACACCGGGCACCCCCATCGGCGGACCACCAGGCATCGTCGACGCGCCCAAGGGAAGCAATCCCGCGTTCGTGCAGTGCGGCTGCGTCCGCCGCACCGCCGGAGACCCCGTGGACACCTCCACCGGCTACTTCGGCGACACCTTCACCGACCTGTCCACCCCCGGCCGCGGCGCGGCGCTGAACTTCACCCGCACCTACGCCTCGGCGCTGGCCAACCCGACGGGGCCCAACGCCGCGATCGCGGTGAACGGCGC
>DATMCA010001701.1:0-9876 GCA_035559015.1 Umezawaea sp.
CCGCCAGCCGGAAGGCCGCGGTGGAGGCGACGGTGCGGAATTCCAGCACCCGGTCCCGCGCGGAGGGTGGGGCGGCGTCGTCTTCGTGGTCCCGCACGTCGTCACCGCCGCAAGGACCGACCATCGCGGCGGTGGTCTCGACCCAGCCCGCGCCCGGTGTGCTCAACAACCTCGCCCAGCCCGCGAACCACGGACCGGCCAAACCGAGGACGGGGATCGCCACCGCGCCCTGTTCCGTGCTGTCGGGGAACGCGAAGTCCTGCTCGGCGGGCAGAACTCGGAAATTGGCGTTCGGCGAGCCCGCGGTCGGGGCGGACAGCCGGACCCTCCTGACGACGAGGCCGCCCCAGTGCCACAGGCGCTGTTCGAGCACGTGCACCACCGCCACCGGTGTCCTCTGCCCCCAGTGGTGGAGCACGTGCTCGGCGGCTCCGCTGTACCAGGCGTCGCCGACCATGTCGGACAGGACCAGCACGAGACGCCTGCCGGTCGGATCGGCCAGCCGCTTCCAGCTCATCGGTCGGGCATCGGCCGCCTCGTGGTGCAGCAGCAGGTCCGAGGGCGAGTTCGCGGAGAAGTCCGCGTAGTGGAGCCGAACGTCGCGGAACGCGCCCTGGTGCGCGAGGAGGTCGCGGAACTCCCGCGCGGTCTGCTGCCAGATCGGCATGGACGACGACCGGTCCACCACCACGGCGACCTCCAGCGGGCGCCACGACGTCGGACGGCATTCGGGCACCCACAACCGGTCCTGCGCGGCACGAACCGCCGTCGCGACCTCGTCCAACTCGACGTCGCGCGGCGACGGCGACCCGCGCATGAGCGGTCGCAGGGCGCGGGCGATCTGCGACCGCTCGGGCAGCGCCGGAATCGTCGGCCACGCCGACGAGGCTCCGAGCGTCGAACCGTCCGACGCCCGACCGTTGGCCGAACCCCCGCCGCTGACGGCCCATTCCCGCAACCGGGACGCGCTCGTCTCCTCGCTCCCCTCGTCCTGTGGGATCTCGCGGTCCTCGTCGATCCCGCCCGTCGCGCCGTCCCCCGTCGGTGTGGCTGCCGGCTCGGAGCCACCGGCGTTCGCCGGAGGGCGGTACCACGCCGTGGCGTCGAACGACGTCACGGCGTCCGGCCCGCTCAGTTCCAGCGCCAACCACATGGCGTCGCGGAGTTCGCGGAACGACAGCGCGTCGGTCGAGATGTCGTCATCCGATTCGGGCGGCGACCCCGATGCCTGGGCGACCGCGGCGCGCACGGCCGTCCAAGCGCGCTCGGTCTCCTCCGGAGGACTCATCACGACTCTGCGGTCAACGGGTGCCAGATCGATTCGAGCAGGGCGTTCCACTCCTGGTCCTGCCGGTAGTCGCCCGACGTGGCCAACTGGATCGCGAGGTGCACCGCGTTGAGCAACTGGTCGGATGCCAAACCGTCAGCCTGCCTGCTGCGCTCCAGGAAGTGCGTTATGAGCTGCTTCAGCTCGATCCCCTCCGGTGCGCCGAAGTGGGCCGCCACCATCTGCCCGAGCTGTTCGTAACCGGGCGGGTCGACGTGGAGCTTCAGGCAGCGGCGCATGAACGCGGGCGGGAACTCCCGTTCCCGGTTGCTGGTGATGATCACGATCGGGAACTCCCGGCACCGGACGACGCCGTCGACGACCTCGGCGGTGCCGCCGCGATCAGCCGTCCTGACCCGCACCACCGACTTGCTCGCGCTGATCCTCGCGAGCTCGGGGATCTCGAACTCGCCCTCCTCGAAGACGTTGAGCAGGTCGTTGGGCAGGTCGATGTCGCCCTTGTCGAGCTCGTCGATGAGCAGCACCCTCGGCAGGTCGTAGGCCAGCAGCGCCGTGCCCAGCGGTCCGAGGTGGATGTAGTCGCCGATGTCGGTGTCACCGGCTCCCGCACGATCGCCCGCGCCGGTCGCCTGGACCCTGCCGATGGCGTCGTAGTCGTACAGGCCGTCGCCCAGTCGCGTGCGGCTCGTCACCGGCCAGCGCAGCACCGGCCCCAGCGCGAGTTCCCTGGCCACGAGGTACGAGAGCGTGGACTTCCCGGTGCCGGGATCACCGGTGACGAGGAGCGGGCGCCGGAGGCGGATGGCGGCGTTCACCATGTCGACCTCACGGGGGTGCGGCAGCCGACGTGCCCGCAGCTCGTTCCCGACGTGCCGGTCGGCCTCGCCGCCGTCGAACTCCGGCCGGGAGGCGTTGCCCTCCCCGGAGAACCTCCGCCACGGCGGCGCCGCGGGCCAGGTCTCGATCGGCCGCACCCCCTTCTGCGCCGACCCGTGGTAGACGTGCCATCCGCGTGATCCGTAAGCCGCACCCGTGTCCCCGGTCATGCCGCCGCTCCTTCAGGTCCACGGGGGTGGTTCGGCACCAGCCTCCGGCTCGGGTCGTCGTAGAGGACCGTCAGGGCGTGACCGCAGTGCCTGCTGCCCGGCCCGGCGGCGTAGGCGTCCGCCCTGACCCACTGGACGCGTTCCAGCAGGCCGCATTCGTAGGTCCCGTGGAGCAGCCCGTGCGCGGTCCGGAGGAACTCGGCGTCGCAGGCCTCGCGGTGCCACACGATCACCGGTACGCCCGCTCGAAGGCCCACGGCGATCTCGTCGCAGCCCGCGGAAGCGGCGTGGGGCGGCGAGCTGAGCACGAGCGACACCGCACGGGAGTTCCTGGCGAAGTCGGCGGTCATCGCACGGAGGTCCGCCGGGGTGCCGTTCCTGCCCCAGCGGTTGGACGTCTCGGCGACCACGCCCCCGTCGTCCAGCTGCGCCCTCAACTCGCTCCACCGAGCCCGCCACGCCCGGAGCCAAGTCCGCTTTCCCATCCGCTCCAGGCTCCGCACCACCACCGGGTACTGGCACCCCAGCGGAACGGGCATCGCCGTCTCCGTCTCCGACGTCCACTGGTCCACGTCGAGGTTCAGGATGTCGTTGGAGAGCACGAACTCCACCTGGAGCACCAGGTCGAGATCGGCCCAGTGGTCCTCGACGTCCTCGATGTGGACGGCGACCTTCTCCTTCACGGAGGCCAGGTCCCCGGTGTGCTCGCCGATCCTGATCGGGTGCCACCCGTCCGCCGTGCCGAGCTGGCGCCAGTGGACGAGCTGGTAGCTGTCGCCCGTAACCCCTATGCGCTGCAACGAGAACACCACGAAACCCTTGGCCCGGCCCGCGCGCTCCGCGGGCACCGCCGCGGTGCGGACGTTGCGGCGAACCGCTTTCAACTCGTCGCCCAGGTCGAACTCCGCGGCCTGGAGGCTCGTCCACCGGTGCAGTTCCAGCGCCACCTCCGGCCGCGACCTGGTGGCGAGGTGCTCGATGAAGACCAGTGGTTTCGGCAGGCCTTCCGGGCTCGCGTTGAGGGATTCGAGCAGGCTGAACGCGTCCAGGAAGGTCGCTCCCCTCGGCAGTTCGGGAGCGGTCGGCCCCGCGACGAGGCCGTAGACCTCGTCGACGTCCTCGACGGGCACCTCGCCCAGCAGGGTGATCACGGCGTTCCGGGCGTCCGTCTGCCAGTAGGGCAGGACGGTCATGTCGAAGACGATGTCCCGAACCCGCGCCATGTGCAGCGAGCCCTGGTCGAACTGGCCGACCACGCGCGCGAGCGCCTTCAGGCCGAGCGGGCGGTGCCAGCAGACGATGACGATGTCCACGAGGTGGCGGCCCATCTCGGGCTGCTCCCGAACCGGCAGGACCTCACCGAGCTCGTCGCCGAGCAACCCGACCACCAGGTTGCGCCCGTACAGGTCGGCCAACACGGGGACGTGGCACAGCGCCTCAACCAGCTTCCACAGTATTTCGTGCCCCGGCCCCGTAGGTGTCCGCAATTCTGCGCCCCCTTGCGATCAACCACCCTGTCACGTGGTGCATATTCTAAGTCCGAACAGCGCTATCCGACCTCCCCTAACGCGCTGAACATCGACACCACCGAAGCCTCTAATCGGCTCAACGCCAACCCCCCGAAGTACACCCGCAATCGAATAACCACCAACTCGAACTCAAGCACTCCACACCACCGAAGGAATCACCAGGTATTTCCGCACTTGTACGGAGCACCCCTTTCGCCAAACCTGAACAATGCGCGGCTACGCCCACCGAACTCCCTTGGCACACCATTCAAACCCCCACCCCGACACCACAACCTCCTCCGATGCGCGACACCTGTTCGTCCACTCAGGACACACCAGCCAGCGAGCCTTCTTTGGTTCCAGCACCGCAATACCAGCACGGCCACGCACTGAGCACTCACACCTTTCACACCCATGCCCCTGAGCACGGGCGCGTACAACCAAGCCGAGACCACGACCCATCGGTCCCTCACCTGCCTTCCACGGCAAGAAAACGCCGCATCCACCCGACGAGACAGGAAGACGAGTTCCCAGATGCCATGCCGATATCGGACTCGCCCACTCCGACACCTGATAAAGCGGCAACCGGTCGGGCAACTGATTCCCGAGCAACCCTATTTCCGCGATCCAGATCACCACCCAACCGGGGATACCACTGTCCACACGGGCACTAACACAAGATTGCCCGCTGCCCCGTCGCCCAGAGGCCCTGTTCGCGTCGCAGTCGTAGCCATTCGGCCGCCGTCCACCAGCGCGGCGCTATCCTTCACCTCCACCCGGGCCGGCACGGAACGCAATCCGGCCCGTCCGGATCGACGCAGACCCGAGGAGATGACGAGTGGCGAAGCTCGCGGGGCGTGCGACCGGTCGTTGGCGGATCGTGGAGATGGACAAGTGGGAACGGGACGCCATCGACCTCGTTGAGCCAGGGTTCATCGAGTTCACCCGGGACGGAACCGGCGAGTTCGGGTTCATCGCCGTCAACGGGTGGATGGACTGCCGCTGGAGCGAGCGCGACGGCCGGCCCTTCGTCGAGTTCACCTGGGAAGGCAACGACGAGATGGACCAGGTCTGCGGACGCGGATGGGCTGTCCTCGCCGAGGACGGCACGCTCATCGGGCACCTGCACATCCACCTGGGAGAGGACTCCGGCTTCCGCGCGACGCCGCTCACCAAGACCGGGAAGCGAAGCGGGCGTTGAGCGAGTACCAGTACTACGAGTTCGTCGCGCTGGACCAGCCGCTCGACGCGCGAGCCCAAGCCGAGGTGCGCGCGCTGTCCACCCGCGCACGGATCACCGCCACCAGCTTCGTCAACGAGTACCAGTGGGGCGACTTCCGCGGTAGTCCGAACCACCTGGTGGAGCGCCACTACGACGCACACCTCTACCTCGCCAACTGGGGAACCCGACGTCTCCTGCTACGCCTGCCGCGCGGTTCGCTCGACCTGGACGCGGTCGAGCCCTACCTCCTGGACGAGCAGATCGAGGCCTGGACGACGACCACCCACCTCGTCCTGGACGTGCACAACCACGACGAGACCGGCGACTGGGACTACGAGCCGCAGGGAGCACTGTCCGCCATCGTGGGCGTGCGGAACGAACTCGCCGCCGGTGACCACCGCGCGCTGTACCTGGCATGGCTCGCCGGGTACGGCACCTGGGAACGCGAAGAGGAAGCGTTCGACCGCGACGCGGACGACAGGCCGGAACCACCCGTGCCCGCTGGATTGCGCGCACTCACCGCGGCACAGCGCGCCCTGGCCGACTTCCTCCGCCTCGACGACGACCTGCGCGCGGTCGCCGCCGAGGCGAGCCCACCGCTCGACGAGACCACCGACGCCCCGGACCAGCTCGCGGCCTGGCTGACGGCACTGCCCGGCACCGAGAAGGACCGCCTGCTGCTGCGCGTCGTCCAGGACCAGCCCGCGACCGTGCGAATGGACCTGCTGCGCCGATTCCACGACCACACCACTCCACCCTCTGCTGCACCACCGCGGCGCACCGTGGGCGAACTCCTGGACGACGCGGCGCGCAGGCGCGCCGAACGACAACAGCGGGAAGAAGCCGAGCGCGCCGCGGAAGAAGCCCGCCGCGAGCGCGATAGGACCCTCGCCCGCGAGCGGCGGCTGGAGGAACTGGCTCAGGACGAGCAAGCCGCCTGGACACGCGTCGACGCCCTGATCGCCACCCGCAAACCCGCCGACTACGACGCCGCCGCGGCCCTCCTCGTCGACCTGAAAGCCTTGGCGGACCGCGAGGACCGGCCGGACGAGTTCACTCGGCGCCACGCGGCCCTCCGACAGGCGCACAGGAACAAGCCCAGCCTGATCGCCCGACTAGCGCACGTGGACCTGTGACCGGCACCCCTTCACCGGCCTTGGCGCAGGTCCGATACCACGTGATCACGAAACCGATCGACGCCTACCGCCGCAGGGCGAGGAGGACGTGAACCAGATGGATTCCGCTCAGGAGCGAGTGCGGCTCACCGAGCACGAGGCTTTCGCCAACCTGCGCACGGTGCTCGAACTGTGCGCGGCCGGGGAGGTGAAGTGCAGCGACAAGACCAGTCGTCCGTCCGCCGCGACCATCCGCACCATCGACGCACACCTGGCACAGGGCGACTTCTACGCCGAGGAACCCATCGCCGCGTTCGCCTGGCCGTTGCTGCTGCAAGCCGGTGGCTTCGCCGCGCTCGACGGCACCCGCCTCCGACTGACCCCGAAAGGCCGCTCGGCACTGGGGAAACCGCCCGCGGACAGCATCCGGCACCTGTGGCGGCGCTGGCTCACCCACGCGGTCATCGACGAGTTCAGCCGGATCGAGCAGATCAAGGGCCAGCACGCTCCCAACGTGCTCACCTCGGCCAAAACCCGACGACGGATGGTCGCGACGGCGTTGGCCACCTGCGCTGAAGGCGAATGGCTGGACGTGGGCGTCCTGTTCACCAGGATGCGGCACGACAACATGAGTCCGACCGTCGTCCGCTCCGACAGAGCGCTGTGGAAGCTCTACCTCGTCGACCCGGAGTACGGCAGTCTCGGCTACGAGGGCTACCACGAGTGGGAACTGCTCGAAGGCCGCTACACCCTGGCCGTGGTCTTCGAGTACGCGGGCACCCTCGGCCTGGTCGACCTCAAGTACACCCCCGCCGCCGAGGCGCGCCACGACTTCCACGACAACTGGGGCGCCGACGAACTGGACGCGCTGAGCCGGTACGACGGCCTCCAGGAGATCAGGCTCACCGCCCTGGGCGCCTACGCCCTCGGCCTGGTCGACACCTACCGGAACCCGGTGGCCGGTTCCCGGCCGCTCAAGGTGCTGACCAACCTCGACGTCGTCGCCACCGGGGATGTCGCCGCCGCGGACCGGCTCGTCCTGTCCGCCTACGCGGAGCAGACCGCGGACCGCGTCTGGTCGGTGTCGGCCGCAAGCCTGCTCTCCGCGCTCGCCAACGGCCGTGCTCTCCGCGAGTTCACCGACTTCCTCGCCGAACGAACCGAGCACGACCTGCCCGACGCGTTCCGCGTCCTGGTCGAGGACGTCGACCGGCGGAGCACCCAGCTCACGGACCTCGGTCAGGTCCGCCTCATCGAATGCGCCGACCTCGCGCTCACGGCCCGGATCACCCACGACCGCACCCTGCGCGCGCTGTGCCGCCCGATAGGCGACCGCCACCTCGCCGTCCGCCCGGACCAGGAGCTGAAGTTCCGCAAAGCCCTGCTGAAGCTGGGCCACGCCATACCGGAACGCTGATCGACGACCAGTTCTGCCAAGGTGGGGTCGTGCGCGCGTTGGACCGACTCGGGTCGCCTGCCCTGATGCCGTTGTGGAAGGCCGTGCACGGCCGGATGTCCTCAGGACGGCAGGTCAGCCGGGTCAGGCTCGGCCCCCTCGACGAGGAGCAGCGGTCCGCCGTGGCGGACCTGCTGGGCTCCGATCGCCTGCCGGGCGAGCACACGACGGTGTCGGTGGCGACGCTCGACGAACTGCTCCTCACCTCAGTGGGCTCGGGAGTGCGTGAAGTGGTGACGTCCCTCCTGGGCCCCTTGGACGACCGGGCGGCGCGGCGGGCAGCGGGGGCCGCTGAGCGGTCCGGCCTGTGGGAGTGGCTGACCGGACACCCCGTCGTGGCCGCGCAGCCGGTGTTGCGGGAGTGGGTGGACGCCGTTCGTCTGGAACGGAACCGAAGTGCTCGATGACACGCTGGTCGAAGGCTGAACGAACCGGCACGGAACGAGGAGCACGGACACCCGTCGAGGCCCTCCTACTCGGTGAACATGGTGAACGAGCGCATCCCGTCGAAGCGCTTGGCGGCGAGATCCTCGAACCTGATCAGGAAGCATCCGTAGTAGAGGTCGCTTTGCGTGTAGAACTGGGCGAGCGGCACCCAGTCCCGAACCAACCGGCGCTCCTCCTCGTGACGCAGGCGGGATCGCTCCGACTCCGGAACGTCGAGTTCGGCTCCGTGCAGGTTCTTGAGGTTGTCACGGGCCATCTGCGTCCACGGCGGGTTCTGGCCGCCCATCTCCTCGCAGTACCCGCCGATGCGGAGGAAGAAGTCGTGGTCCGGTGCC
This sequence comes from Umezawaea sp., assembly GCA_035559015.1. Lineage (GTDB taxonomy): Bacteria > Actinomycetota > Actinomycetes > Mycobacteriales > Pseudonocardiaceae > Umezawaea. The sequence goes on from DATMCA010001701.1 coordinate 8,418, forward strand.
GTCCAGAGGTCGTCGACCAGTTCACACAGTTCGTCGATGTGCTTCAGGTCGTCGACCAGCTGCTTCACGATGTCCGACTCGAATTCGACATCGCTTTCCTCGATCCATTCCGGCAGAACCGGCTCGACCCACGCGGAAAGCCAGCTTTCGGGGAGGAGGAACGGCATGTCCTCGTGGAAGAGCGTCGTGCTGTCGTGGCCAGGCGGCAGTGACGCCACCGCCGTGTCCGTGCCCACCGGGACGTACAAGACCCGCGCAAACCCCGGCCCGTCCGTGTCGGGCAGGTCTTCCACGTCTTCCTCGTGGTGCAAGAAGAACAGCAGCGAACCGTCCTCCGGCAGCGGAAGCCCTTCCGCCCGCGGAAGGAGCGCACAGTCAACGGAGGCGATGAACGGCAACGGCGTCCCGCTCCCCCCACTCGGCCACTCCACACCCACCGGCAACCGCGGCAGCCCGCCCACCTGCCCAATAGCACCCTCGTCACGCGCACCACCACCCGCCCAGATCGCGAATCGGAGCTGGTCGACGAACTTGTCAACCTCATCGCTCGGGATCCCCTGACCGACAGCGGCGCGCCGGAATTGCTCGTAACGATCCATGGCGAAGCATGATCGCGGGTCGACATACCCAGCACTATTCTGGCTTCTGGTACCCCTGCGCCGAAATCAATCCGGTGGATTCGAGCTGGCCGCAAGGCATTCAGCCATAGACTCCGGCGGTCAACGCCAACGAGGCCCGGCCGTTGCGCGCCTGTGGGGAGTAGATCGCATGCAGGATCCTTCGGACTCGATGAAGATCACCGAACCTGAGGAGCACGGCCGGAGCGCTACCACCGACTCACCTGTTGCGGACGACCTGACGTCCGACTCGACCTCGACGTTCCTGGTGGAGGTGCTCCCAGGGGTGGCTGTCGTCGCCGGTGAGGTCCCGCCGGAGCTGAAGCCCGATCTGATCGACTTCGGGATCGTGCCGGCTGCCGACCGCCAGCAGATCTCAGCCATCCTCGCCTCGATCGGGAACGCGGCGACCGTGGCCGGCAATCTTGGAAACGCGGTCGCCAGCGCGCAGGGGCTCTACCGCATCGGCGGCACGGCACAGGCCCTGCTGAACAACGGCGCGACGCTCGCCGTCAAGGACGGCGGGAACCTCGGAGCGGTGATGAGGCACGGCCGCATCCTGCACCAGGCCCGCTTCTACTCCGTGAGTGCGGTGAACGTGGCGCAGATCGCGGCCGCGGTCGGGCCCGCGCTGGCCATGATCGCCCTTCAGATGATGCTGAACGAGGTCACAGGCCTCGTCAGGACCAATCTCGCGGTGACGAATCAGGTGCTCACCACCATCCGCAAGGAACAGTGGGCCGAACTGACAGGGCTCGTCGCCGCCATCGATCGCGCGGTCGACCAGGCACGGGAGATCGAGTCGGTCCCGACATCCCTGTGGGAGGACGTCGCGGGCAGTG
>DATMCA010001702.1:0-27341 GCA_035559015.1 Umezawaea sp.
CGGGCTAAAAAGGGCAGGAGGGAAGCCCGCAGCCCGACTAATTTTAAGGGGCAAATCCCCCAAGTAAAATCGAACACTGCTGGGTGGGGAAGTATCGGATGCTGCATGGGTGGGAAGGGTTCGGACGCTGTTGGGCGGGGAAGTGTTCGGATGCTGCCGGGTGGGGAAATGTTGAGGCAGGCGTGTTTGTTCCTGCTGGCCAGTGAGCTGGTAAGGCGTGAATAAAAAGCCATGGCGCCCGACCTGTTGGTCGGACGCCATGGTTCTTTTGCTTCGTTCTGACTGTGCTGGTGTCAGTCCGAGTTGAAGTACGACAGCAGGCGCAGGATCTCCAGGTACAGCCAGACCAGCGTCACCGTGAGGCCGAAGGCCACTCGCCAGGCGAACACGGCGGGCACGCCCGCGCGGATTGCCTCGTCGGCGGCGTCGAAGTCCAGCAGGAAGCTGAATGCGGCGATGCCGATGCAGACCAGGCTGAAGATGATCGCGATGGCGCCGCCGTCGCGCAGGCCGAGACCGCCCGGCGTGAGGAAGCTCGCGACCAGGTTGGCCAGCATGAGGACCGCGACGCCGATGACGGCGCCGGTGATCCACTTGGTCAGCTTGGGCGTGACCTTCACGGCGCCGGTCTTGTAGACCACCAGCATGCCGACGAAGACGCCGATCGTGCCGATGATCGCCTGGATCACGATCGCGTTGCCGTTGGTGAACGCACGGCCGATCAGACCGCTCACCGCACCGAGGAACACGCCCTCGGCAGCCGCGTAAGCGAGCACGAGCGCCGGGCTCGGCTTCTTCTTGAAGATGTTGACCAGGGCCAACACGAAACCGATGATCATCGCCGGCAACGCGAGGGTGTAGGCCTCCATCACGTACGTGATGGTGCCCGTGACCAGGAGAACGGCCAGGGTCGCGCCGGTCTTGGTCACCACGTCGTCGATCGTCATCGGGCGGTTGGCCGCCGATGGGGGTGCAGGGTCGTAGCCGGTGCCCGCTTGCTGCGGCGGCTGACCGAAGCCTGCGTAGTTGTTCCCGTAACCGCCGGTCGGCAGGTTGCGGAAAGCGGGGTTGCTGGTGGTACGCACCTCGTCCTCCTGTGGCGTGCTGACGCCGTCACGGGGTTCAACGACCACACGAGTCGATCGGTTCCCGTCGGGTAAAAGTGACTTTACCTGGACTGTCGATCTCGGTACCGGGCAACGCCCGTGGCGGAACGTAACGATCGACACAACCAGGTGAAGTTGATCGTGATCTGGACGCAACCCGGGGCATGGGACCGCCGTCTTTACCTGTCGTGGCGTGGAAGTGGAATCAGAAGCAGCTGGGCTGGGTGACGACCGGTGTGGCGCTGGGAGTGACCCTGGCGGTGCTGGTGACCCTGGGCTCACCCCACCAGCCCCAGAACGCGCCGGACAACGTCGCGGCCGACCTGCCCGCGCCCCAGCGCCAACCCGTCGCGAGCGGCCCGGTCCCCGAGGTGCCCGCCCCGGCCGAACCGCGCGCCGACTGGATGCGCAAGCTCGGCCCGAACGAGAAGCCCCCGCAGTTCGTCATGTTCTCGTTCGACGGCGCCGCGTCCAAGGAGCACTGGGACCGCGTCCTCCCCATCACCAGGCAGGCCAAGGCGCACGTCACGGGGCTGCTGTCCGGCGTCTACATGATGAGCGACTCCCAGGGCCCCGACTACCACGGCCCCGGCCAGGACCCCGGCTTCTCCGCGATCGGGTTCGGCGGCTCGAAGCAGGACGTCGCACTGCGGATCAACTACCTGAACGACGCCATCGCCGCCGGGCACGAGATCGGGACCCACTACAACGGGCACTTCTGCCAGGGCACCGAGCCGAGCGTCGGCACGTGGAACACCGACCAGTGGAACAGCGAGCTCGACCAGTTCTTCTCGATCATCGACCAGGCCCGCGGCCAGGGCTTCCAGCTCGACCCGAAGAACATCCGGGGTGGCCGCACGCCCTGCCTCGAAGGCGACTGGAAGGCCGCGTTCCCGGCCATGAAGTCGCACGGCATCGTCTACGACACCAGCCAGGTCAGCCTGGGCGTGACCTGGCCGACGGTCATCGACGGGGTCTACGAGTTCCCGCTGCCCGAGGTGAAGGTGCCCGCGCTGAACAAGCAGGCCGTGATGATGGACTTCAACCTCTGGTATGCGTTGAACGGCGCCAAGGAGCAGCCGGAGAGGGCCGCCGAGTTCACCTCCGTGGTGGTCGACACCTACCGCTCCGTCTACCGGGCCGCGTTCAACGGGAACCGGGCGCCGCTGACCATCGGCAACCACTTCAACGAGTGGGCCGGTGGGGCGTTCAGCGCGGCCGTGGAGCAGTTCATGGGCGAGGTCTGCGTGCAGAAGGACACGGTGTGCGCCACCTACACCGAGGTCATCCAGTGGATGCAGTTGCAGGACCCGCAGGTCCTCGCGCAGCTGCGCAGCTTCCCGGCGGCGCGCAACTAGGCCGTTCCCCGCGCGGATCCGCCTGGCGGTCCACGAGCGAGTCATCGGGCTCGGGCGACGGCGTCGAGATCCCACCGGACAGCACGGTGGTCGAGGTCCGAAACCGGGGGGTTAAACCCACCGCGCCGACGCGCTCCGACCCGCCAGACTCGACGCATGACGGACACAGACCTGGTGAGCCGGCTCCGCGACCGCCTGCGGCTGGTCCTGTGGAGCCTCGTCCGGATACCCCTCGCGCTGGCCGGGATGCTGCTGATCCCGTTGCAGCTCTACGCGTACCCGCTGATCCTCGTCACGGTCGGCGTGCCGGTCCTGCTCGGCGTGACGGCGCTGGAGCGCAGGGCGCTGCGCGGCTACCGGCGGTGGGCGGGCGGCGTGCTCGGCGTGGAGATCCCCTCGCCGTACCGAATTCCGCCCAGCCGCGGCCCGATCGCGCGGGTCCGCACGATCACCACCGACCCGGCCACCTGGCGGGACCTGGCGTGGACGTTCGTCAACGCCCCGCTCAGCTTCGTGGCGGGGATGCTCCCGCTCGCGCTGTGGGCCAGCGGTGTCATCGGCTTCGTGGTCCCGTTCATCTGGGTGTTCGACGGGCCGGAGGTCGAGTACGTCTTCCTGTACCGCGACACCCCCGGCGGGTACGCGTTGGCACCGATCGCGGGAGGGCTGTTCCTGGCCGCCGCGTGGTGGCTGACGCCGAGGGCGACGAGGGCGCACGCGAAGGTCGCCCGGTGGCTGCTCGCGCCGACCGCCCGCGCCACCCTGACCTCGCGGGTGCGCGAGCTGTCGGACTCGCGGGCCGACACCGTGGACGCGCAGGCCGCCGAGCTGCGCCGCATCGAACGCGACCTGCACGACGGCGCGCAGGCCAGGCTCGTCTCGCTGGGCATGAGCCTCGGGATGGCCGAGGACCTGATGGCGCGCGACCCGGACGCCGCGAAGGCGCTGCTGGCCGAGGCGCGCGAGTCGTCGACGCTGGCGCTCGCGGAACTGCGGGACCTGGTGCGCGGCATCCACCCGCCGGTGCTCGCCGATCGCGGGCTCGACGGCGCGGTCCGGGCGCTGGCCCTCGCCCTGCCGGTGCCCGTGGAGGTCGACATCGAGCTGCCGGGGAGGCCGCAGGCGCCCGTTGAGTCGGCGGTGTACTTCGCCGTGGCCGAGGCGCTGGCCAACGTCGCCAAGCACAGCGGCGCGACGTCGGCGTGGATCCGGGTCCGGCACGCCGACGGCAGGCTCGCGGTGATGGTCGGGGACGATGGCCGCGGCGGAACGGCCATCACGCCGGGCGGCGGACTTCGGGGTATCGAACGCAGGCTCGCCGCGTTCGACGGCACACTCGGACTGGCCAGTCCCGTCGGTGGGCCGACCATCGTGACCTTGGAGCTGCCGTGCGAGTTGTCCTCGGAGAAGACCTCGTCCTCCTCAGGGACGGCCTGATCCGACTGCTGGAGGCGTACGGCTTCGAGGTGGTGGAGGCCGTGGACAACGGCCCCGCGCTGCTCGCCGCGCTGGTCGAGCACAAGCCGGACGTCGCGGTGGTGGACGTCCGGCTGCCGCCGACGTTCACCGACGAGGGGCTGCGCGCGGCCATCGCGGCGCGCAAGCAGGTGCCCGGCCTGCCGGTCCTGGTGCTGTCGCAGTACGTCGAGCAGCTCTACGCGCGGGAACTGCTGTCGGACCGCGGGGGCGGCGTCGGCTACCTGCTCAAGGACCGGGTGTCGGACGTGACCCAGTTCGTGGAGGCGATCCGGCGGGTCGCGGCGGGCGGTACCGCGATGGACCCCGAGGTCGTCACGCAGCTGCTGGCCAGCCACGTCCGAGACGAGCCGCTCGGGTCGCTGACGCCGCGCGAGCGGGAGGTGCTCGCGCTGATGGCGGAGGGCCGGTCGAACGGGGCCATCGCGGCCAGGATGTTCGTCGGGGAGAAGGCGGTCGGGAAGCACACGGCGAACATCTTCGGCAAACTCGGCCTCCCCCCGTGCGACGACGACAACCGGCGAGTACTCGCCGTGCTCGCCTACCTCGACCGCGGCTGAACCCTTATCTCAGCTAAGTACCATCGGGGGATGACGGAGACCACCGAGCTCGCGGACGAGCTCTTCGAGCTGGCGATGACCGCCGAGCCGCTGGAAGCCTCGCTCTACGGCATCGCCGGGCGCGACCACCTCTTGGCCGACCTCAGCGAGGAAGGTGCCGCCGCGCTGCGCGCCGCCGCCGTGGACATCGCCGCCCGAGCACGGGCGCTGTCCACCGACGACCCGGTGACCAGGGCCGTCATCGTGCAGCAGGCCGAGTCGCTGGCCGACCAGTTCGACACCCGCTCGGTGGAGTACACGATCGCCGGGTCGTTCTTCGCCCCCGCCGGCGCGCTGCTGACGATCCTGCCGATGATCACCGTCGCGACGCCCGAGCAGCGCCGCGACTACCTGCTGCGGCTGGCCGCCGTGCCCGCGTACCTCGCCGTGCTGGCGGACCGGCACCGCGGCGGTCTCACCGCCGGGAGGCTGCCGGTGGCCCACCTGGTGCGCGACGCCATCGCGTTCTTCGACCGCTACCTGGCCACGCCGCCGTCCGCCGACCCGCTGGCCCGCCAGGACGGGCCGCCGGAGTTCACCGCCGAACGCGACCGGCTGCTCGCCGAGCTGGTGCGGCCCGCGTACGCCGGGTACCGGGACGTGCTGGAGCGGGAGGTGCTGCCCGCGGGCCGCCCCGAGGGCCGTCCGGGCCTCTGCTGGCTGCCCGAGGGCGCCGCTCTCTACTCGGCGCTGGCACGGGTGCACACGACGACCTCGCGGACGCCGGAGGACCTGCACGACACCGGCCTCGCGCTGATCGCGGACCTGGCCCTGGAGTACTCCGAGGTGGGGCGGCGGGTGTTCGGCACCGACGACCTGACCACGATCTTCGACCGGCTGCGCAACGACCCCGACCTGCGCTGGCGGGACGCCGAGGAGATGCTCGACTCCGCGCGCGACGCCGTGGAACGCGCCGAGCGGATCGCGCCGCAGTGGTTCGGCACGGTGCCCGACAGCCGCTGCGAGGTCGCGGCCGTGCCGGAGGCGGAAGCACCGGGCGCGCCCACCGCGTACTACTCCCCCACCGCGCTGGACGGCTCGCGCCCCGGCACGTACTACGCGAACACCTCGCGGGCCCAGGAGCGCTACCGCTACCAGTCCGAGGCCATCGCCTTCCACGAGGCCGTTCCGGGCCACCACTTCCAGATCACCCTCGCGCAGGGGATGACCGAGCTGCCGATGCTGCGCAGGCTCGCGAGCATCAACTCCTACCTGGAGGGCTGGGGCCTCTACTGCGAGCGGCTGGCCGACGAGATGGGCCTGTACTCCGACGACGTCGCCAGGCTGGGCATGCTGGCGACGGACTCGATGCGCGCGGGCAGGCTCGTCGTCGACACCGGCCTGCACGCGCTCGGCTGGAGCCGCAAGCAGGCCATCGACTACCTGCGGGAGAACACCCCGCTCGCGCTCGTGGAGATCGAGTCCGAGGTCGACCGCTACATCTCCGCGCCCGGCCAGGCGCTGGCGTACATGGTCGGCAGGCTGGAGATCCAGCGGATCCGGGCCGAGGCCGAGGTGACCGCGGGCGAGCGGTTCGACATCCGCGCGTTCCACGACGTGGTGCTCGGCGGCGGTCCGCTGCCGCTGGCCGTGCTGGACGAGGTCGTCAGCGCGTGGGCCGCGTCCACGCCCGTGACGGCTTGAGGACTTCACGCGCTTAACCGGTCCGGCTTTCACTCCGGCGGATTCACCGGCTTGTTGTTTGATCTGCTAAGGAAATAGCGGTCGGGTTATCGGATTCCGCGGGCGGCGATCGGGAAGCGGTCGCCGCGCGCGCGGTTCCCCCGAGTCGGAATTGCGGACCAGCGGGTATCGGAGTCGGAGTTGAGCCCGGCTTCTTCCGCACGCCTTGTTCACGCCCTCCGCGCGCTTCCGCTCGCGTTCTCGCACCTCGCCCTGGGCACCGGCGGCCAATAACCGCGAATCGTCACCGGGGCGCTCTCCCGGCCTTCTCGCACATCGCGCCGCCGAGGCCGATCGACAGGGTCGGAGCGCCTCGCACAGGCGTGGTAACTACTCCCAGTCATCTGGCGACTACGGTTGGGAACAGGCCGGAGAGCGCGAAAATTGCCATTCCCCAACCGAAACAACCACTACGGGCCGTAACCCTATTTTTGCGGAAATGGTCCATTCGAGTGAGGGGTCTTCATCACCCGAGAAGTGCGGACCCACACCCGCTACTACAGGTCATAGGATGTTTCCCGGACGGGTTTGCACTGGCCAGAAGGTTGTCTATGCTTATCAAGAGTGGTGCCCCCGACGGGAGTCGAACCCGTACCTTTGACCCTTTTAAGGGGCCTGCCTCTGCCGGTTGGGCTACGGGGGCAGCGGGCAGCTTAAAGGTCGTCCACGGGTTCGAGTAACGAGATCCACTCAAGACACCCGCACGGCTCAACGCGTTCCGCTATTACGGTCATTTACGTAATGGACCGACGACCGTCATCCCCAATACCGCTTCGTGATAGGCGTCACAACCGAGCGCCTGTTCCACCAGTTCGTCGCGCAGCGCGGCCGTGAAGCCCACGCCGAGACCCATGGCCGTCGCGACCAGGTACGCCGTCTGCGAGAGGTGGCCGACGTCCATCTGCACGACCCGGTAGGCGCGGGAGGTGTCGTAGCGCCAGCGGGTGCGCTCCAGGACGGCGGTGTAGGTCAGCACGAGCGGGGCGTCGCCCACCCACTCCTGGTCGCCCGCGGCCTGCACGATCTGCTTCGGCGTCCACTCCGGGCCGACGGGTTCGAGCACGTGCCGCAGGCCGTCGTAGTGGTACCAGCCGGAGGGCAGGCCGCAGACGTCGCGGGCGTGCGCGTACAGCTCGACGGGGTGCCTCCCGCCGCCGGACGGGCTGGTCTTGAACACCGTGCCGGTCCGGCCGATCCGCGACCGCAGCGGCGACGGGCCCGCGAGCACGGCCAGCAGCTCGCCGACCTGCTCCAGGCTCACGCCGTCGGAACCGAACTCGCGGGTGGTCTGGCGGGCCAGCAGCACGTCCAGCACGGGCGTCGCGCCCCACGCCGGGCGCTCGGGCAGCACCGGCAGGGCGACGGCGTCACCGCCGAGGGTCCGGAACGGGGTGGGCGGCGGTTGCTCGCCGAGCTTCACCTCCAGCGCGGCGTCGTGCTCGTCGGCCGACTGGTACTCGGCGTCGACCAGCGTGCGGCTGGCGAAGTGGAAGTGCCTCGCCGACGCGCCCCAGCTCGACCACGCGAGCAGCAGGTCGCGCTCGGCGTCGTGCTCGGGCGAGCCCTCGACGATCAGCACGCCCGCTTCCACCAGCTCGTCGAGGACCCGGCGCAGCACGGCCCGGTCCTCCTCGGCCAGAGGCGCGAGCAGGTCGTCGACCTCGGTGAAGGTGCTGAACTTGCGGCACAGCAGCTCGGCGGTCTCGCTGATGGCGAACTGGCGGTGGTGCAGGTAGTCGTCCCAAACAACCGCGCCGTTCTCGTAGAACAGCGTCGCGTGCTCAGCGACCTTTGCCCGCACCCAACAGCTCCTTGAAGCGCTTCGCGACCCAGTCGTGGACCGCGTCCGACACCAGTGTGTCCTCCGCGCGGTGTTCGAACCACCGCCAGTCGCAGTTGACGTTGATCTCCAGGAAGACGTGGTCCTTCGCCGTCACCAGGAGGTCGAACGCCGCCACCTCGACCCGCCAGTAGCGGGCTAAGGCGAGGAGCTTGGCGGCCACCGCTTCGGGCACCGTCGTGGGTGTCACCCGAACGGCGTCGGGGTCGACCCAGAGCTGGGCCGGGTCGAGCTTGTCGACCTGGTAGGCGATGCACTTCCCGCCCACCACGAACACCCGCAGCTCGGTCTCGGACGCCAGGTACTGCTGCACGATCACCGGCGCGGACTCGGGGGCGTCGCTGGAGCGGCTGGTCTCCAGCGGGCGCGGGAACAGGCCGTGCTGCACGCCGGGGCGAGGCTCCAGCAGGTGCCGCCCGGAGGTCTTCACGATGCAGTGGGCGCCACCGGGCCGGGTGCGGCCGGGGCGGGTCGTCACCGCGGTGCGCGGGATCGTCAGGCCGAACGACGCCGCGTCGGAGAGCTGCGTGAGCCGGTCCAGGTGGGCCGTGGAGCGGGCCGGGTTGACGTGCGCCCAGTCACCGCGGGTCGCGAGCCAGTTCGACACCGCGCCCCACTGGTCGACGGCGTAGGAGCCCGCCAGCGTGCCCGGCTCGACCGGGAGGGCGGAGAGCTCGAAGTGCCTGCGCCAGACCAGCACCGGCCGCAGCAGCCACCGGTCCAGCTCGACCAGCGGGGCGTCCGTGTAGATCGTCAGCGGGAGGTCCGTGCAGCGGTCGGCGTCGATGCGGGCCATCCGGATGCCGCGTTCGGCGAGCGCGATGGACAGCTCGTTCATCTCCATGTCCGCGCTGCGGGCCAGCACCAGCACGCACGGGACGGGGCTGCCGTCGCCTTCGTCGACCATGCCCATCCGGTGCACCTGCTCCTGGAAGTCCAGGGTCTTCGGTGGCGAGCGGAAGAGGTAGTTCTGGCCTTGGAGGAGGAGCGGAGTCGGCTTCACCGGAGTGGGACTCGTTTCCGGGAGAACTCTTACGGCTTCGAGCGGGGGTCTCTCGACCCCCCGCTCGGAAGCGGTCACGCTCAGTCGTCTTTCTTGCTTCGGAAACACTTCCCAGCCGTGACGTACTCGGCGGCGTACTCCGCCAAGGCGCGGTCCTCGATCTCACCGCGGCGAAGCTGTGCGGCCAGCTCCTCAAGGGACATCGCGGTCACCTCTTTCCCCAACGCGCGCATCACGCTTTCAGGTGATGCACAAGCAGTAGTCTCGGGTTCACGTAACGCAATGTCAAGATGAGCCCGCTGAGATTGCTCTATATGGGGGCTCAAGTTACGGCACTAAGCCAGACGGGTGTCACCCGACTGCAACCGAACGGCGCAGTGCGTGCAACACCCGTCGGTGGACTCAGCTCTTGGACGCGCGGTCGAACTCCGCCTTCGGGTCGTTGATCTGACCCAGAGCGACGACCTCGCGGCCGTTGACGAACGCGAGCAGCCAGTCCATGAGAACACGGAACTTGCGGTTGAAGGTGGGCATCTTCGCGACGTGGTAGCCGCGGTGCGCCAGCCAGGCCAGCAGGCCCTTCATCTTGATGCCGTAGACGTCCGCGACACCCTTGTACAGGCCGAGCCCGGCGACCGAGCCGATGTACTTGTGGAAGTAGTCCTTCTGCTGCTTGCCGCGCAGGCTCGCCACCAGGTTCGCCACGAGCACCTTGCTCTGCCGGACCGCGTGCTGGGCCGACGGGCTGCACGTCGCCATCGGGTCTTCCTCGGTGCGCGACAGGTCCGGCACGGCCGAGCAGTCGCCCGCCGACCAGACACCCGCCAGGCCCTCGACCTGGAGCTTCGCCGTGCAGCGGACGCGACCGCGCTCGTCGAGCGGCAGGTCGGTGTTGCGCAGGACCGGGTTCGCCTTGACGCCCGCGGTCCAGATGATCGTGTCGCTGTCGAACTCGGTGCCGTCGTCCAGGACGACGTGGCCGTTCTCCATCGTCTTCACGCGGGTGTCCAGGAAGACCTTCATGCCGCGCTTCTCGAGCTGCTGGACGGTGTAGACGCCCATCTTCTCGCTCACCTCGGGCATGACCCGCTTGGTGGCCTCGACCAGCACCCAGTTCATGTCCTCGGGCTTGAGCTGGGTGTAGTAGCGCAGCGCGTAGCGGGCCATGTCCTCCAACTCCGCCAGCGTCTCGATGCCCGCGAAGCCGCCGCCGATGACGACGAAGCTCAGCAGCCTGCGCCGCACCTCGGGGTCGCGGGTACTCGCGGCCTGGTCCAAGCGCGACAGCACGTGGTTGCGGATGTAGATGGCCTCACCGATGGTCTTCACGCCGATGCCCTGCTCGGCCAGACCGGGGATGGGCAGCGTGCGGGCGATCGAGCCCAGCGCGTTGACCAGCACGTCGTACTCGATGGTCTCGACGTGGCCGTCGGCGGTTTCGAGGGTGACGGACTTGCTCGCGTGCTCGATCCGCGTCACGCGGCCGGTCACGACGTGGCAGCGGTTGAGGACCTTGCGGAGGGGCACGACCACGTGGCGGGGCTCGATGGAGCCCGCGGCCGCCTCCGGGAGGAAGGGCTGGTAGGTCATGTGAGGCTGCGGGTCGACAACGGTCACCGACGCCTCACCGGAACGCAGTTTCTTCTGCAACCCCAGTGCGGTGTACATACCGACGTACCCACCGCCGACGATGACGATCCTCGTGGGTTGCGACTTCACAGCAGCCATACGCACATGGTCGCACCGCGACCCCTGGATCCGCGCGTCCGAAGGGCCCGTTGTGACCACGGTCGCCGGGTGATCGCGAACACTCCGTCCCCTGACCTGGGCGAAGGGTCGGAGCGCGGTATAACCGCTGAGAGGATCGATCCAGTAGCTCAGCTTCGGCTGAGGCGGTTCTCAGGTTTTCGGGCGGGTGAGGACGACCGCCGCGGCCGCCAGCGCGGCCGCCGTGAGGAGGCCCGCCACCTCCACCACGGGCTCGGTGCCGCCGCTCGGGAGCACGGCGACCACACCCACAAGGGTGAAAGTCAGGGCCTGGGTGAGGGCGAACCTGCGGGCCGGTCGCCTCAGTGCGCTCGGGTGCAGGCGGGACCTCGGCGGGACCAGGGCGGTGATGGCGCAGGTCGTGTGGAACAGGTGCAGCAGGACGACCATGGCCAGGACCGACGGGCGGAAGGGGCTGCCGTCGGTGAAGACGAGGGTGACGGCGGCGATGCCGATCACCAGCGCTGGGGCCGCGGAGGCCGGGACGGCGACGGCGGCCACCGAGACGAGGGCGAAGAGCACCAGGGCGACGCCCTGGACGCCGTTGGCCGCCAGCAGCAGGCCCACGGCCGTGCAGGTCAGGACGGCCACCGCGCGCAGGCTCCAGGCCGGGATCCCCGCGGGGAGGTGGACCGGGGTGCTCGTCCGGTCCGCTCCGGGAGGTCCGGCGGTCTGGTCGTCGGGGTTCGTCATCGGACCACCGGCCGTCCTGGGCGGTTGGCCCGGCGGAGGGTCGCCGCGACCGAGTGGCCGCGTTCGTCCCAGGGGACCACGGCGATGCCGTGCTGCTTCATGGCCGCCAGCCTGGTGCGCTGTTCCAGCGCGATGATCCGCAGGGCGCCCGCTCCCCACGGGGTCTCCGCGTCCGGGCGCAGGTCCGGCGGGAGCACGTCCACGGCCAGGACCAGGCTGCCGCGGCGGGCGGCCTGGACCGCCACCTCCACGACGTGGTCGTCCAGGAACGGGGAGAGGACCACGACGAGGGCGCCGTGGGGGACGCGGTGCAGCACCGGTCGGGGTGACCAGCCCGCCGACCGGGCGCAGACGACCAGTTGGTTGCGCAGCCGGAGGAGTTGGCGCCTGCCGATGCCGGGGCGGACGCCCAGCTGGGGACGGCCCAGGTCGGCCAGGCCCACGCGGTCGCCCTGCCGCAGGTAGCCGGCGGCCAGCGAGGCCGCCGCGCGGACGGCGGTGTCCAGGCTGCCGCCGGGCCGCGAGGTGTGACCGGGGTGGCCGGTGGACCAGTCCGCCACGTGCCTGCCCACGTCGAGTCGGGTGTCCAGCGCCAGGACCACGTCGGCGTCGGCCTCGGCGTGGTGCTCGCGGACGTGCAGGACGGGGCTGCGCAGGGAGACCCGCCAGTCGATGCGGCGCAGCCGGTCGCCCGGCTGGAAGGCGCGGATGTCCCGCAGTTCGGTGGAGTCGCCGGGGCGGCGGGTGCGGTGGACGCCCACCAGACCCGCGGCGCGGGCGGGCAGCAGGCCCGACGGGAGGGCGTCCACCGGCGGCAGGACCACGCGGCCGCGTTCCACGCCGACGACGGGGCCGTGGACGAGCAGGCCGTCGGGACCGGCGAACAGGTGGTCGGCGCGCAGGTCCACGCCCTCGCCCCAGGCCTCGCGGCGGAGCTTCACGACGATCGGACCGCTGGCGGCGGGCAGCAGGTGGACCGGGCCGAGGTCGCCCGCCGTGCCGGGGGCGGGCAGGCGGACGGCCAGGAACTCCGCCCCCTCCGCCGGGTCCACCTCGACGCCGGTGGTCGCCGAGCCCGGTTCGGCCGTGCGCGGCAGGGGGCGGACGGTGACGGTCGGAACCCCTCGGACCCTGACCGACAGGGCGAAGAGGGCGGACACCAGGAACGGGGCGCCGAGGAGGACCAGTTCGACCTTGTGGAGCAGGCCGCCCAGCACGGGCATGGCCACGCCCAGCAGGACGGCGCGGCCGTACGCGTCGGTGGCGCGCCACCCGGCTTCGCGGGTGAACGCCGCCCTGATCCGGTCCGCCCGGCTCACGACCGGGTGCTCGCCGGGCCGGGGACCTTGCCCAGCAGTTCGGTGACGACCTCGACGCCGGTGGTGCCGGACGTCCACGTCTCCGGGCGCAGGGTGAGCCGGTGGGCCAGCGCGGCGACCGCGCAGTCCTTCACGTCCTCGGGCAGGACGAAGTCGCGCCGGTCCAGCACGGCCAGGGCCCTGGCCACCAGCACCAGCGCCAACGCGCCACGAGGGGACGCGCCCACCTCGACGGCCGGGTGCGCCCTGGTCGAGGCGGCCAGGTCCACGCAGTAGCGCAGCACGTCCTCGTCCACCGAGACCCGCTCCACGCCCGCCTGGAGCTCGGCCAGCCGGGTCGACTCGAAGACGGGTGGCACCTCGGTCTGCTCCCGCTGCCGGACGAGCCTGCGGCGGAGCACCTCGACCTCCTCGGCGGCGGGCGGGTAGCCGATGTCCAGGCGCACCAGGAAGCGGTCCAGCTGCGCCTCCGGGAGCGGGTAGGTGCCCTCGTACTCGACGGGGTTGGCGGTGGCGAGCACGTGGAACGGCCGGGGCAGAGGGAACGTGCGGCCCTCCACCGTCACCTGGCCCTCCTGCATGGCCTCCAGCAGGGCGGACTGGGTCTTGGGCGGGGTGCGGTTGATCTCGTCGGCGAGCAGCAGGCCGGTGAAGATCGGGCCCGCCCGGAAGCTGAACTCGCGGTCGCCGGGGTCGTAGAGGAACGAGCCCGTCACGTCGGCCGGGAGCAGGTCCGGCGTGCACTGGAGGCGGCGGAAGTCCAGGTGCAGTGCCTGCGCGAGGCTGCGGGCCATCAGCGTCTTGCCCAGCCCCGGCACGTCCTCCAGCAGCACGTGGCCACCCGCGAGCACGGCGGCGAGCGCCAGCCGCAGCGACCGCTGCCTGCCGACCAGCACCGTGCCGACGGCGTCCAGCACGGCGGTGCACTCGGTCGCGATCTCCGCGACGCTCGTGGAGTCGGTCGACGTCACAGGTCCTCCAGTCGGTCCAGCACCTCGGCCAGTGCGCGGGGGTTCGGCATGGTGGCGTCCGGGTCGGTGAGCAGCCGGTAGGCGGCGTCGCCGAGCAGGGGTCGGCCTTCGGCCAGGGCCGTGACGCCGCGCTGCCGCAGCCGGGCCTCGGCGAGCGCGCGCAGCCGCGGCCGGACGCGCGAGGTGAAGCGGTCGCGGTCGCGGGACGCCTCGTCCAGGCGACTGGCCAACGTCGAGGCCGCGACGGACGTGGCGCCCGACGAGTGCGCGGGCAGCGGCGACCAGGCGATGTCCGTGGCGCGGGGCAGGCGGGCGAGGAGCAGGACGAGCGCGGCGACCGGCAGCGCGACCACCACGGCCCACTCGACCGGGGCTCCCAGCCGGACCAGTCCGTACCCGGCGACCGCGCCGACGGCCAGCGCGAGCAGAGCGGCCCTTGCCAGGCCCATCAGCGGCGTCACGGGCGGTCCAGGCAGGCCACGACGCGCTCCATCGCCTCGGCGGCGGTCTCGGCGTCCTCGGCGGTCACCTGGTCGGGCGCGCCGAACCGGGCGCGCTGGTAGAGCCCGCGCAGGGTCGTCGCGGCGGCGGCGTCCACCTCGTACCGGGTCAGCAGCGCGCCGGTGAACTCCGTCGGCGTCTCGTGGTCCTGCCGGGGAGCGCCGCTCGACGCGGCCGCCTCCTCCAGGTTCAGCCAGGCCGCCACGACGGCGTCCGACGGCGGCCCGGTCGGACGGCCCCGCAGCTCCGCGAGAGCCTTGCGGGCGCCGGTGAGCAGCACCTCGGTGGCGGTCCGGCCCTCGTCGGCGTCGTCGGCGGTGGCGACCACGGCCCCCGCGCCCGCCCGGACCCGCTTGCGGCGCGGCCCGAGCATCAGCACCACCGCGCCGAGCGACACCACGACCAGGACGCACAGCACCACGACCAGCAGCGCCACCAACGATCCCCCGACAACGCCGACGATCCCCTCGACCTGCGACTCCTCGGCCGACACGACGGTCTCGACCGCGGGCACGTCCGGCCCGACCAGCGTGCCGTCGTAGACGACCGGCGACTTCCCCCGCGCCGCCAACGCGACGAGCACGAGCCCCGCCCCCGCCAGGAGCGGCACCAGCCACCGGGTCCTCATCCGCCAAGGATGCACGTACCCCTCCCCCGATGCCCACGCTTTACCCGTGGACCGCCCTTTCGCCCGACGGTTCGGTGTCGAGCGCACGCAGGAGATCGTCGACGAGCGCCACCATGGAGAACTTGACCTCGTCGGGATCGGTGAAACCCGCCTCGGCCTCGGCGGCCGGCGTCGGCAGCAGGTCGTCCGGCTCAGCCGCGAGCGAGCGGAGGTCTTCCACGACCCGGCCCACGATCGCGCGCGTCAGGTCGGCCGCGGCCAGGGCACGCAGACCCCGCACCAGTCGAGCCGTGTCCACGCGGCGGAGCAACCGAAGAACGTCGAGCCCGTCCTTCGGCTTCAGCCGAAGGGGCTGGTCCCGCCGTTCCACGATCTTGACGACCTTCGACACAAGGAGCGCGGCGGGCCCTGCCACCTTGATCTCGAACGACCTGGCGTCACCGTCGTCCAGAGCGGTGATCACCCGGATGTCGTTGTCCACCACCGCCGCTTCCAGTCCGAGAGTCCTTCGGGCGGTGGTCGTCGCGTCATGAGGGGGTTGGAGGCGAGCGGATCGCCTGCTTCCAGTGCCGCACAGCGCCTCGGGAGCCATGAGGTCCACCGCGATGTCACCGTCGCCCAACCAACTCCCCGGTTGTGCCCCTGGAACGAACCCGGCCGCACGCATCGCGTCCGCGACGGAGGGCTCGTCCGCCAGCAGGTCCGGCACGAGGACCAGGTCCGCGTCGGTCGTGGTCGGCGCCGTGCCGAAGTCCGCGCCACCCGTGTGCAGGTAAACCGCCTGCGCACCGACGAGCACGACCGCGTCGCGGTGCGGGCCCAGTCCTTCAAGGGCGTCCAGCAGCACGGTCCGCGCCTTGCGGTACTCCGGCGAGGTCATCGTTCCCATCCCGGTTCATTCGATTCGAACGCCGTCATCAACTGCTCGGCTTCCTCGGTCGACCGGCCCGGCCCGGTCAACAGGTCCGCCACGACCTGCGCGGGGGCGGCGTAGTCGATTCCCTCCAAACGTCGTGATCTCGCGTAAACGCTGTCGTCGTACGGCCGCAGGACGAGCACGTTCGTTCCCCGCTCGACGGTCCTCAATCCGAGTTGGTCCATCAGTTCGACGGGTTCCTCGGCGTACAAGCTCAACGACACGAGCGGTGACACGGGTGTCACGTCGGCGGGCAGGTAGGCACGTGCGGCCGCCGACCCGGTCACGACGACACGGGTGTTCACGAACGACAGCGCGGTCAGCGCGTGGCTCAGCCCGCGTGGGTCCAGCGTCGCCACGACTTCGTTGGACGTCATCACCCCGTAGTCCCGAACCCAGAGATCGAGCAGCGGCCGCTTGCGAACAGCGGTGACCACCCCGGTCTCGTCCCTGGTGACGACCGCCTCTCTGTCGAGCAGTTCGAGGACCCTCGCGCTGGTCGCCGCACCGACCTCGGCTCGACCGGCGAGATCTCGCACGCCGACGGGCAAAGAGGTTTCGCAGAGTTGGAGCACGACCTTCGCTGCGGCAGGACCTCGCAGGGACTTGAGCAGCCTGTCCGCCGGGTCTCGGAACTCGCTCCGATCAGCGCCTTCGCGGTCCAGGAAGACCGCTGGGCGATCTAGTCCCACGCGCAAGTTGCCGGTCAGGTCGAACCAGCCCAGCCCGCGCTCGGCCAACCGCGCGCGTGTCGTGGGGGACACGAAGGGGGCTGCCAGCACCGCCCCTCCGACCTGGGTTCCGCGGGCGACGGCCGCGGCGGAGTACGCGGCCAACTGCTCAGCCACCCTTGCGACATCCCTCGGCACGATGACGCCCTTGCACTCGACGAGCACGATCACCCGCGCGTTGTCGGGTGCGGTGATCACCAGTTGGGAATCCGGCCGGTAGGTGTGGCCGGAGCCGCCCAACACGGGTGGCAGGCCGACGACGACCGACCACGTGGAGGGCAGGACCGAACGAATCGAACGCCGAGCGGCGTCGACCAGTTCAGCCGCGGTCGTTCCGCGTTCAATGGCGTTCCGTGGCACACGGAACAGCTTACTTTGCGGAACACCGTGGCGCGACCTCCGGTTATCACCCGATGGAGTGCTATCGCCTGGTCATTCCGTCCCCGAGCCCACGGCCGACGCGCGGCGCAGCACGTCCTCCACCATCGCCTGCGTGAGCTTCCCGGTGAACGTGTTCTGCTGGCTGACGTGGAAGCAGCCGAACACGTGCAGCGGCGGTCCCCCGTCGTGCGCGGGCAGGACGTGTTCGGTGCCGTGGCCGAACTTCGGGCGTGGGCGGGGGACCTGCCAGAACGCGGTGAGGATCGGGAGGAGCGCCTGCCAGCCGAAGCCGCCCAGCACGACGACCGCGCGCAGGGTCGGGCGCAGCAGTTCCAGTTCGCGGACCAGCCAGGGGCGGCAGTTGTCGCGTTCCCCGGGGGTGGGTTTGTTCTCCGGTGGCGCGCACTTCACCGGTGCGGTGATGCGGGTGCCGTACAGCTCCAGGCCGTCGCCGACGTGGTGCGCGGTCGGCTGGGAGGCGAGGCCGACGGCGTGCAGGGCGGCGTAGAGGACCTCGCCGGAGCGGTCGCCGGTGAACATCCGGCCGGTGCGGTTGGCGCCGTGCGCGGCCGGGGCCAGGCCGATGACGGCCAGGTGCGCGTCGGCGGGGCCGAAGCCGGGGACCGGGCGGCCCCAGTACTCCTCGTCGCGGAAGGCGGCGCGCTTCACCCGCGCCACCTCCTCCCGCCACTCGACGAGGCGGGGACAGGCGCGGCACGTGGTGATCTCCGCGTCGAGTTGATCGAGGGCGAGCACTCCACTCCTCTTCGAACGTAGGGTTCGACCATGACCGACAAGGACAAAGGCGAGACCGAGGACGAGAAGAAGGACGAGAAGGACATCCCTTCCGACGACCTCGTCACCGCCCAGCACAGCATCACCGTCAAGCGGCGCAAGCTGAACTACACCACCACGACCGGCCGCGTCGTGCTGCGCCGGGAGGTGCTCACCGACGGCAAGTTCGACGGCCACCAGCCCAAGGCCGAGGTCTTCATGACCACGTACACGCTGGACGGGGCCGACCCGAAGACGCGGCCGGTGACGTTCGCGTTCAACGGCGGCCCCGGTTCGTCGAGCGTGTGGCTGCACCTGGGCCTGCTCGGCCCGCGCCGGGTGGTGACCGGTGACGTCGGCGAGCTGACGCCGCCGCCGTACGAGCTGGCCGACAACGCCGAGACCCTGTTGGCGCACAGCGACCTCGTGTTCATCGACCCGGTGTCCACCGGGTACTCCCGCGCGGTGAAGGGCGAGAAGCCCGGCGAGTACCACGGCTTCCAGGGCGACATCGAGTCCGTCGGCGAGGTGATCCGGCTGTGGACCTCGCGCAACGGCCGGTGGATGTCGCCGAAGTTCCTCGCGGGCGAGTCGTACGGGACGCTGCGCGCGGCAGGCCTCGCCGAGCACCTCCAGACCCGGTACGGCATGTACCTCAACGGGCTGATGCTGATCTCGTCCGTCCTGGACTTCACCACCCTGGACTTCAACGAGGACAACGACGTCCCGCACGCCCTGTTCCTGCCGACGTACGCGGCGATCGCGCACTACCACGGCCTGCACGGCGACCGGGAGCTCGCCGACGTGCTCGCCGAGGCGGAGGAGTTCGCGTCGCGCGACTACCCGTGGGCGCTGAACCGCGGCCACCGGCTCACCGACGAGGAGCGCGCGGACATCGTCACGCGGCTCGCCGCGATCACCGGCCTGTCCGAGGACTACGTGGACCGGGTGAACCTGCGGATCGAGCACATCCGGTTCTTCACCGAGCTGCTG
The DNA here is from genome assembly GCA_035559015.1 of Umezawaea sp. GTDB lineage: Bacteria > Actinomycetota > Actinomycetes > Mycobacteriales > Pseudonocardiaceae > Umezawaea. Next base: position 18,740 of record DATMCA010001702.1, read on the forward strand.
CGCGACAAGCGCCGGATCGTCGGCAGGCTCGACGGCCGCTTCACCAGCTGGGACGCGGACTACGGCCAGGAGCACATGTCCGAGGACGCCTCGTACGCGGCGATCCTGGGCCCGTACGCGGCGGCGCTGAACCACTACGTGCGGGCCGAGCTGGAGTACTCGAACGACCTGCCGTACGAGATCATCTCGCGGGCCGTGCAGCCGTGGTCCTACAAGGAGTTCGAGGGTCGCTCGGTGTCCGTCACGGCGAAGCTGTCGGCCGCGATGCGCGCCAACCCGCACCTGAGGGTGCACGTGGCGTTCGGCTACCACGACGGCGCGACGGCGTACTACGCGTCCGAGCACGTCCTGGCGCACCTGGCGATCCCGGCCGAGCTGCGGGAGAACATCGAGTCGGCGTACTACCCGGCGGGCCACATGATGTACGTGCACGAGCCTTCGCGCGTGCGGCAGTCCAAGGACCTGGCGGACTTCGTGAAGTCGGCGTCGAACCGCTAGTCCGCCGAGGACCGCACCGCGCACGGGGGCGCGGTGCGGTCCTCCCGCACGAGAACGATCAGACGACCGTGCGCTCCTCGGCGAAGTGGCAGGCGCTCGGGTGGTCGCCGGTGCGGACGACCAGTTCCGGTTCCTCGGTGGCGCAGATGTCCTGCGCCTTCCAGCAGCGGGTGCGGAAGTGGCAGCCCGACGGCGGGTTGATCGGCGACGGCACGTCACCGGTCAGCCGGATGACGTCGCGCCGACCGCGCTGCGTCGGGTCCGGCACGGGCACCGCGGACAGCAGCGCCTGGGTGTACGGGTGCGTCGGGCGCTCGTAGATCTGGTCCTCCGTCCCCGTTTCCACGATCTTGCCGAGGTACATCACGGCGACCCGGTCGGACAGGTGCCGCACCACGGACAGGTCGTGGGCGATGAACACGTACGACAGCCCCAGGTCGGACTGGAGCTCGCCCAGCAGGTTCATCACCTGGGCCTGGATCGAGACGTCCAGCGCCGACACCGGTTCGTCGCACACGATCACCTTGGGGCGCAGCGCCAGCGCGCGGGCGATGCCGATGCGCTGCCGCTGACCGCCGGAGAACTGGTGCGGGTAGCGGTGGATGTGCTCCGGGTTGAGCCCCACGGTGTCGAGGAGGTCCTGCACCTTCCGCCGCCGCGACCCCTTCGGCGCGACGTCGGTGTGGATCTCGAACGGCTCGCCGACGATGTCGCCGACGGTCATCCGCGGGTTGAGCGAGGTGTACGGGTCCTGGAGCACGATCTGGATGTCGCGCCGCAGCTTGCGCAGTTCGGCGCCGCGCATGGCGAACATGTCGCGGCCCTCGAACTTCGCGCCGCCCGACGTCGGCGGCTCCAGCCGCATCAGCACCTGCGCCAGGGTGGACTTGCCGCAGCCGGACTCGCCGACGACACCGAGCGTCTCGCCCTTGTTCAGCGTGAACGAGACGCCGTCGACCGCCTTGACGTGGCCGATGGTGCGCTTGAACAGCACACCGACGCGGACCGGGAAGTGCTTGACGAGGTCGGTGACCTCCAGGATCGGCTCAGCCACGGCTGACGACCTCCTCCGCGAAGTGGCACGCGCTGGTGCGGTCGAGGCCGAGCCGGTGGTTGGCGGGCACCTCGGTCCGGCACACGTCCACGGCGCGCGGGCAGCGCGGGTGGAACGGGCACCCGGACGGGATGTTCGTCAGGCTCGGCGGCAGCCCCTTGATCGTCTTGAGCTCCTGCCCCTTGAGGTCCAGGCGCGGCAACGACTCCAGCAGCGACTCGGTGTACGGGTGGCCGGGCGCGCGGAACAGCTGGTACACGTCCGCGTGCTCGACGATCCGGCCCGCGTACATCACCGCGATCCGGTCCGCCACGTCCGCGACGACGCCGAGGTCGTGGGTGATCAGGATCAGGCCCATGTCGCGTTCCTTCTGGATGTCCCGCAGCAGGTCCATGATCTGGGCCTGCACGGTGACGTCCAGCGCGGTCGTGGGCTCGTCGGCGATCAGCATCTCCGGGTCGAGCGCGAGCGACATCGCGATCATCGCGCGCTGCCGCATGCCGCCGGAGAACTGGTGCGGGTACTCGCCCACCCGGTTCCTGGCGTTGGGGATCTTCACCAGGTCGAGCAGCTCCACGGCGCGGGCGCGGGCTTCCTTGCGGGTCATCCCCCGCCGCACGGTCAGCTGCTCCTCGATCTGGAACCCCACGGTGAACACGGGGTTCAGCGCGGACAGCGCGTCCTGGAAGATCATCGCGATGCCGTCGCCGCGGACCTCGCGGCGGCGGTCGTCGGACGCGGACAGCAGGTCCTCGCCGTGGAAGCGGATCGCGCCCTTCGTGACGAACGCGGGCGGGGTGTCCAGGATGCCCATGATCGTCTGCGCGGTGACGCTCTTGCCCGAGCCGGATTCACCGAGGACCGCCAGGGTCTCCCCCGCGTTGACCTGGTACCCGACCCCGTTGAGCACCTTCGCGACGCCGTCGCGGGTGCGGAACTCCACGTGGAGGTCCTCGACCTCCAGCAGTGGTGCGGTCACGGTCGGAACTCCTATCGCGACTTGGGGTCGAGGGCGTCGCGCACGGCGTCGCCCAGGATGACGAAGGCCAGCACGGTGATCGTCACGAACGCCGCGGGGAACAGCAGCATGTGCGGCGCCGCCTGGAAGTAGTCGCGGGACTCGCTGATCATCACGCCCCAGGACACCACCGGCGGGCGCAGGCCGATGCCGAGGAACGCCAGCGTGGCCTCGGCGCCGATGAACGCGCCGAGCGCGATCGTGGCGTACACCAGGACCGGCGCGACGGTGTTCGGCAGCAGGTGCCGGAAGACGATCCGCAGCGGGCTCGCGCCCAGGCCGCGGGCGGCCTTCACGTAGTCCTGCTGCTTCGCGACGAGCGTCGCGGACCGCATGATCCTCATCGAGACGGGCCACGACAGGGCCGCGATCGACAGCACCACCTGGGTGATGATCCGCGTCGCGCTGGGGTTCTCGGTCGGCGAGTTGAACGTCGTCAGGATGACGATCGCGCCCAGCACGAACGGGACGCCGGCGAAGATGTCGCCGAAGCGGGACAGCAGGCTGTCGATCCAGCTCTTCGCGTAGCCCGCGACGATGCCGACCACGGAGCCGATCAGCACCGTGAGCAGCGTCGAGAACAGGCCGACGAGCAGCGACGCCCTGGCGCCGTAGATGGCGCGGGCGTACACGTCGTAGCCCTGCACGTCGTAGCCGAACCACGCGTCCGCGGACGGCTTCTTCAGGTAGTTGTCCAGGTTCGCGGCCCGCGGGTCCACCGAGGTGAACAGCGACGGGAACACGGCCATGACCACCACGATGAAGATGATCACCAGCGAGATGATGAACGTCGGCTTGCGGCGCAGCTCGCCCCACGCGTCGCTCCAGAGGCTGCGGGGCTTGCCCTGCTTCTGCGACGAGTCGTCCACGTGGCTGAGGTCGCCCACCGCCGAAGCGGCCGCCTTCTCCAGCCCGGCGCCGCTCGCACCTGGGTCACTCATAGCGGATCCTCGGGTCGAGAACGGCGTACAGGAGGTCGACGACCAGGCTCATCAGCAGGTAGACGAGGACCAGCATCGTCACCACACCGGTGACGGTGATGCCCTCCTTCTCCTGGATGCCCCGGAAGATCAGCCCACCGATGCCGTTGATGTTGAACACGCCCTCGGTCACGACCGCGCCGCCCATGAGGCTGCCGAGGTCGGTGCCCAGGAACGTGATCACCGGGATGAGCGAGTTGCGCAGCAGGTGCACGCCGACGACGCGGCGGGTCGGCTGGCCCTTGGCGATGGCCGTGCGGACGTAGTCCGCGTGCCGGTTCTCGGCGATGCTGCTGCGGGTCAGCCTGGCCACGTAGGCCATCGACGTGCTGCCGAGCACGAACCCCGGCAGGATCAGCTGCGCGAACGTCGGATCGGTCGCGTCGACGCCCACGTCGAACAGGTCGAGGCCCTGCGGGCCGAGGTAGAGGCGCAGCACGAAGCCGGTGACGAACACCGGCAGCGAGATCAGGAACAGCGTGGACACCAGGACGAGGTTGTCCAGGAAGCCCTGCTTGCGCAGGCCGGTGAGGACACCGGCGGTGATGCCGATCAGGGCCTCGATGAGCAGCGCGACGATCGCGAGCTTCACCGTGGTCGGGTAGGCCGTGGAGATCTGCTCGCCGACCGAGATCCCCGAGAACGTGTCGCCGAAGTCGCCGGTGATCACGTTGCCCATGTACTTCAGGTACTGGAGCGGGAGCGGGTCGTCGAAGTTGAACTTGTCGCTCATCGCGGTGATGTAGGACTCGGGACAGGGCCTCTGCCCGCACTTGCCCGCGAACGGGTCCTGCGGGATCGCCCAGACGAGGGCGTAGATGATGAAGGTCGTCCCGATGAACACCGGTATGAGCTGGAGTAGGCGTCGCAGCACGTAGCGACCCATGCCTGTGGCTCCTTGCGTGGTGGGAAGGGCCTGAACGCGGGTCCGGCTCCGCGCGAGCGCGGAGCCGGACCGTTGCTCGGTGAGCTGTTCGGGATCAGGCCTTGACGCGGAACGCGGACAGCTGGCCGTCGCGCTTGAAGGTCAGCTTCGCGGCGCTCAGGTTCTTCGAGTAGCCGCCGATGCCCTTCTCCGTCCACACCGGGATCGAGGGCATGTCCTTGGCGATCAGCTTGTGGGCCTCCTGGTAGGCCTTGATCGCCTCGTTCTTGTCGGCCGTGCTGTCGGCCTTCTGGAGCTGCGCGTCGACCGCGGGGTTGCTGTAGGCCGAGTCGTTGGACGAGGCGCCGGTCTTGAAGATCGGGTTGAGGAAGTTCTCGATCGACGGGTAGTCGGCGGACCAGTCGGACCGGCTCATGCCGGTGAGCTGCTTGCCGTCGACGATCTGCCGGAACGCGCCGAAGTTGGTCGCGCCGACGAACTCGCAGTCCACGCCGAGCGCGTCCTTGATGCTGTTGCAGGCCGCTTCGAGCGGCTCCTTGCGACCGCCATCGGCGTTCGACTGGATCGTCAGCTTGCCGGTGAAGCCCGACTTGGTGAAGAGCTCCTTGGCCTTCGCCTTGTCGTACTTGCAGAAGTCGGCGCAGACGTTCGCCTCGTAGCCCTCGATGCCCGGCGGCACCCAGCCGTCGACCGGGGTGTACGAGTTGGCCAGCACCGTCTTGGTGATCTGGTCGCGGTTGATCGCCAGCGAGATCGCCTTGCGCAGGTCCAGGTTGTTGTAACCCGGCACGTAGTACGGGATGGCGATGGTGCTGATGCCCAGGAGGTTCGCGTTGAGCACCCGGTCACCGAGGTCGGTCTTGTGCTTGTCGCCGATCTTGGCCGACGGCGGCAGCGCCTCCATGAAGTCCAGCTTGCCGCCGACCAGGTCCTGGTAGGCGGTCTCCTGGCTGGAGTAGATCTTGATGTCCAGGGTCTTGAAGTGGACCTTGTCCTCGCCCTGGTAGTCGGCGAAGCGCTCCAGCTTGATCAGCGCGTTCGGCGTGCGCTCCACGAACTTCATCGGGCCGTTGCCGATCGGCTTGGCCTCGAAGGCCTTCGGGTCCGCGAAGAACGCGTCGGGCAGCGGGGCGAAGGGCAGGTAGCCGATCTGGCTGGTGAAGACCGAGAACGGGCCCTTCAGCGTCACCTTGAACTCGTAGTCGCCCACGACCTCCAGGCCGGACATCTTCTCCGCGGTGGGGGTCGCGCCCTCACCGGCCGGGGCGACGTCGTCGTAGCCCTGGATCTGCGCGAAGAAGCTGGACGCCTGCTGCGCGTTCGGGGCGTAGGCGCCGTAGTTCCAGGCGTCGACGAAGTTCTTCGCCTTCACCTCGGTGCCGTCGTGGAACTTCCAGCCCTGCTTGAGCTTGATCGAGTACACCTTGGCGTCGGTCGTGGTGATCGACTCGGCGGCCAGGTTGTAGGTCTTGCCGTCCTCCGGCTGGAAACCGACGAGCCGCGTGTACAGCGCCTCGACGGCCTTGGACCCACCAGCCTCGGTGGTGTTCGCGGGCAGCAGGTTCGACTTGGGCTCGGTGCCGTAGATCGACACCGTCCCGTCCTCGTTGGACCCCGCTGCGCTGTTCGAACTCGTCCCGCCACCGCAAGCGGTCAGCGCCATGACGAGCGCGACCGGTAGTGCGAGCCACGAGACCGAGCGTGATCGCGACATGCATCCTCCCACCTAAGTCTGGCGGCCCCGCGGCGGCGGAGCGCCTCACCCCCCGAAGGGTGGATTCCCAGAACGTGAGAGGGACGGTAATGCGGTGACGTCGCAGGCCGTCGGATTAGGCAGTCACGAAAACGTCACGATCATCACCAATTGCCACTTCAGGCGAGCGAGTATGCAAGGCCGTCCAGGATGTCGTGTTCGCTCGCGATCAGTTCGGTGACGTCCGTGTGAACAGCCAGGTGCTCGGCGATCGTGCGCACCACCAGGGCACCCCCGATGATCACGTCGACCCGGCCGGGGTGCATCGAGCCGATGGCCGAGCGCTCGTCGCGGGTCATCGTGACCAACCGGTCGGTGATGTCCCTGACCTGGTCGAACGACAGCCGGGCGAGGTGGACCTCGGCCGGGTCGTACGCGGGCAGGTCCTTGGCGATGGCGACCAGCGTCGTCACGGTGCCCGCGACGCCGATCCAGCCCCGCGCCTTCGCCACCGGCACGGCCGCGAACGCCTCCGCGAGCACGTCGGAGGCCACCCGGACCGCCTCCCCGACCTCCGCGGCCGTCGGCGGGTCGGAGCGCAGGCAGCGCTCGGTCAGCCGCACGCAGCCGATGTCGACCGACCGCGCGGCCTCCACGACACCCCGCACGCCGTCCCAGGAGCCCAGCACCAGCTCGGTGGAGCCGCCGCCGACGTCGGCCACCAGGAACGGCCCGTCCTCGGGCTCCTGGTCGGCCACGGCGCCGGTGAACGACAGCCGGGCCTCCTCGTCACCGGTGATGACCTCGGCCTCGACGCCGAGCACCTCGGCGGTCATCGCGAAGAACTCGTCGCGGTTGGCGGCGTCGCGGGTCGCGGACGTGGCGACCATCCGCACCCGTTCGGTGCCCTTGCGCCGGAGCACGGCCGTGTAGTCGAGCAGGGCGGCCCGCGTGCGGGCGATGGCCTCCGGCGCGAGCACGCCCGTGGCGTCGACGCCCTGCCCGAGCCGGACCACGCGCATCTCGCGGTGCACGTCGCGGAGCCAGTGGGCGCCGTCGTCACCCGTGGTCACGTCGGCGACCAGCAGGCGGATCGAGTTCGTCCCGCAGTCGATCGCGGCCACGCGTGCCATCGTCAGTCCTCCTCGTGGGTGTTCACGCAGGACGTTAGCGACTGGCCTCCACCACGAAGGACGGAGGGGACTCAGCAGCGCTGAGTCCCCTCCGGTGCGACGTTCTTCGCGGTTACGCGGGCTTCATCGACGACGACACGGCCACCGAGCCCACCGAGGCGGGCGACGAGCCGGACGCGGGCGAGGAACCCGCGGCGGGAGCGGTCGTCGTGGTCGTCGTGGTGGTGGTCGTGGGGGTCGGGCAGCCGGGCGCCGGCGGGGAGGTCGTCGTGGTCGACGTCGGGGTCGTGGTGGTGGTCGACGTCGTCGTGCCGCTGGTGGTCGTGGTGGTCGGCGTCGGGCAGAGCGTCACCGACGTCGGGGTCGTGGTGGTCGTCGAACCCGACGTCGTCGTCGTGGTGGTGGTGGTCGTCGTGGTCGTCGTCGAGCTGGACGACGACGAGGACGTCGGGTTCGACGTGGACGACGAGCCGGTGTTGCCGTTGCCCTGGTTGCTCGCGAGCGGGGGCTCGTCGTCGTAGTCGAACGGCGGGTAGTCGTAGTCGGAGTCCGAGCCGCTGAGGTCCGGCAGCGAGTCGACGCCGGTCTCGTACTGGATCGCCCACGCCATCACGGTCGCGACGTACTCGTCGGAGTGGTTGTAGCGGAAGATCGCCTGCGCCCGCTGCTCCGGGTTGTCCATGTCGCCGCCACCGGAGCACAGGTAGTTGCCCGCGCCGACCGTGGCGTCGTAGATGTTGTTGGGGTTGCTCTGGCCGTCCTCGTTGCCGTCCGCCGCGTACGCGGCCCACGTGCCGGGGATGAACTGCATCGGGCCGACCGCGCGGTCCCACGTCGGGTCGCCGTCGAACACGCCGCCGTCGGTGTCGTGGATCGCGGCGAAGCCCTGGCCGTTGAGCACCGGGCCGAGGATCGCGGGGGTGGCGTTGCCCTTGGCGTCCACCCGGCCGCCGCGCGCGTGGCCCGACTCGATGCGGCCGATGGAGGCCAGCAGCGACCACGACATGTTGCAGCCCGGCTTGGTCGTGGCCAAGCGCTCCGCGGCCCGCTGGTACGCCTCCAGCATCACGCCGGGGATGCCGGGAACGCCGTCGCCGAGGTCGTCGAACGGGTTCAGCCCGCCGCGCAGCGATTCCAGGTCGTCCGCGTCCGCGAGGAACGCGGCGCTCAGCTCGTCGGTCTCGGGCAGCCTGCCGCCCGCGCCCAACTGGTCGTCGGTGGCGCCGCGGGCGCGGATCGCGCTCAGCACGTCACCCGGCCCGGGTGACTCGGCCGCGATGTCCGAGCGGTTCGCGGTGTTGATCCAGTCGAGGGTGCCCGTGCCCGCCAGCAGCGTCGGC
>DATMCA010001703.1:0-2291 GCA_035559015.1 Umezawaea sp.
GGTTCCAGCCGACCTGCCCGGCCGCGCCGGCGGCGGTGCCGCCGGGCTGGTCGTCCTTGCTCAACGCGGTGAGCAGGGTGTTGGCCAGGCCGGGTTCCACGGCCTGATCACACGGGGCCTCGGTGACCGGCACGGGTTGACCGTTGGCGTCGGTGACCTGCTCGATCGGGCTGGGTGGGCACCACGTGCCGGCGGAGGCCAGGGTGGCGCCGACGTTGGACAACTCCAGCACGCTGGTCGGGCTGACGCCGAGGGTGAAGGAGGCCTGTTTCTGGGCTTTGGTGACCTCGGCGATCGACCGGTCGGTGCGCCGCCCGGTGTTGGGGTCGACGAACGGGGTGGTGGCCAACGACTTCATGCCCAACCGCACGGCCATGTCGACCACGTCGGGGACCCCGGTGAACTCCTCGAGCTTGACGAACGCCGTGTTCGGCGACTGCGCCAAGGCATCGGTCACCGATAGGTGATCGGCGTAGTTCCCGGAGTTCGCCACCGGGATCGGGCGGCCGTTGCCATCGACGTAGATCGGGGAGGCGTACCCGGAGGGGGGCACGGTCATCTGGTAGTTGATGCCCAACCCCTTCTGCAACGCCGTGGCCGTGGTGAAGATCTTGTACACCGACCCGGCACCCAGGTTGACCGGCTCATAGGGCAGCCCGTAGCTGGTCTCCTGCCTGCCGGCGTCGAGCCCGAACGTGCGGCTCGAGCCCATCGCCAACACCCGATGCCGGTCCTGGCCCGGCGCCACGATGGCCATCACGTCGGCCACGTTGGCCGCGTCCGCGGGGACCTCGGCGTTGAGCGAGGCCTTCATCTTCTCCATCACGTCACGGTCCAGGGTGGTCTTGACCGTGTACCCGCCGCGCAGGATCTGGGTCATCGGCAACCCGGCCTCGGCCAGGTAGTCGGTGACGTACTTGCAGAAGAACCCGGCATCCCCCGCCCCGATACACCCGTTGCGCCGGGTGCCCAACGGGTCGGCGATCCCCAACGGCTGGGCCAGCGCCTGCTGGGCCTGCGCCGCGTCGATCATCCCCTGCTCCTGCATCTGGATGATCACCAGGTTGCGGCGGTCCAACGCCGCCGCCGGATTGGCCACCGGGTCGAACTGGGTGGTCGAGCGCACCATCCCGGCCAGCAACGCCGCCTGCGCCACACTCAACTGATCGGCGGTGGTGTTGAAATAGGTGCGCGCCGCCGCGGACACCCCGTAGGCGCCGTTGCCCCAGAACACGATGTTCAGATAGCGGGCCAGGATGTCCTCCTTCGACAACGACCGCTCCATCTGCAACGCGATCCGCGCCTCCCGCAACTTCCGGGCCGGGGTCTGCTCGGTCGCCTTCAACCGCTCCGCCTCGGTCTGCGCCTCCACATACAGCAGATAGTTCTTCACATACTGCTGGGTCAACGTCGACGCACCCTGCACCACATCACCCGACGCCGAGTTCGCCACCACCGCCCTGATCGTGCCCTGCCAATCCACCCCCTGATGCTGATAGAACCGGCGATCCTCGACCGCCACGATCGCCGCCTTCATCGCCGGGGAAATCCGATCCGCCGCCACCGGATCACGATTCTGATCGAACAGATACGCAATCGGCGCCCCCGCCGAATCCGTGATCGTCGAAGTCTGCGGCAACTGCCCCGTCGCCAGATCCGTCGACACACTGTTCACACTGTCCCCGGCCTCGTTGGACACCATCCCCACCGCCAACGCACCCGGGAACGCCATCCCCGCCACCAACACCCCAGCAAGCACACACAGCGCGAGCAGCAAGCCGACCGGTCGGAGCAGGTGACGGGGGGGCTTCACGATCGACCAGGGTACGCGGGCCGGCGTCTGCACCGTGTCGGCACGGATCAAGTAGAGCGATTGAGTAGATCTGCCGGGTGTTCGCTGGAACCACGCGCTCCGAGGATCCGTCTGTCGGTGTCGCACTCCCACTCACGGCGAGTGGCGGGCGACGACGAGGGGGGCAGACGAATGCCGGGCAGGGGGAACTGGCGTGCGGCCGCGCGCTGCCGGACGGCCGACGCCGAGGGGTTGTTCGTGAGGGGAGCTCGCCAGCGGGAAGCGCGCGAGTTCTGCCGGACGTGTCCGGTGCGCACGGAGTGCCTCGCGCACGCGTTGGACCACCAGGTCGAGTTCGGGGTGTGGGGCGGGATGACCGAGCGGCAGCGCCGCGCGCTGCTGCGCGCCCGGCCGGAGGTGACGTCGTGGGCGGAGCTGCTGTCGGCCGCGCAGCGGGCGCACGACGCGGAGCATCAGCCGGCGGAGCCGGGGGTCGACG
>DATMCA010001704.1:0-3846 GCA_035559015.1 Umezawaea sp.
CTCGACGCGTTGGACCGGGTGGGAGCACGCACGGTCGTGTGGCTCAACGAGACCCAGGAGTACCTGTCGGGCGGTGGTGACTGCGCGGAGCGGGTGGCGGCCAAGCTGCGAGCCCTGCTGGCCGACCCGGCCAGGGCACCGGTGCTGGTCCTGGGCACCCTCTGGCCCGAGCACCACGCGGCGTTGACCAGGTCCCCCGGATCGCAGGTCCGGCTGGTCCTGGAGAACTCGGTGATCGAGGTGCCGGAGTTCTTCGCCGGTCGGGACCTGGCCGTTCTGAAGCAGGTCGCCGAGCGGGACGCGCGACTGGCGTGGGCGGCCGACCACGCCAACGACGGCCAGGTCATCCAGTACCTGGCGGGCGCGCCGGAACTGCTGGAACGGTTCCACATCGCCGTTCCGGCCACGAAGGCGCTCATCTGGGCGGCGATGGACCTCCGGCGGACCGGGCACCGCAACGCCCTGTCCTCGTCGCTGCTGGAACACGCCGCGTCGGCGTACTTGACGGACGCCCAGTGGACCGGGCTGGACGACGACTGGCTGGAGCAGGCCCTGGCCGACACCTCGCAGCCCTGCAAGGGAGCGCAGGGGCCGGTCACGCGCGTTCGGCCCAGGGCCGACACCGCGGTCGGGCCGGAACTCGTCTACCGGCTGGCCGACTACCTCGAACAGCACGGTCGCGCCCACCGCGCCGACCGGATACCACCGGTGGAGTTCTGGCGAGCGGCGTCCGTCCACGCCCACCCCGGTGACTTCGCGGCGCTGGGGGCCGCCGCCGCGAGCCGCGGCCTCTACCTGGAAGCCGCTCAGCTCTTCAAGAACGCCACCCGGCACGGCGACCCCACCGCCCCGCACTCCCTCCTGCACCTGATGCACTCCGTCCACCCCGACGACCCGCGACCGGCGACCTGGGTCGCCGCCGCGGCCGCCCTCGCCGACCCCGAATCCGTGGCCCGCCTGCTGAGCTACCTGAAGGTCGTCGGGGCCGGAGAGCAGGTGGTCGTCCTGGCGCACCGCGCGGCCGACCAGGTCCCCCTCGACGACACCGGGGCGGTGGGGCGGCTGTTGAACTGCCTCCACGGCGTCGGGGCCGTCGACCAGGTCCACGCGCTGGCGCGCCGCATCGGCGCCACCTCGGACGTCCGCGACCCGGCGACCGCGAAACGCCTGCTGGTGCTGCTGCACGGCGTCGGGGCGACCGACCAGGCGATGGCGTTGGCCGATCGCGCCACGGCCGACATCGGGCTGGGGTCCCTCGCCGCCGTGGCCGGCTTCCTGCGCTGCCTGCGCGACCTCGGGTTCGACGCGCGGATCACGGCGGTGCTGGCCAGGGCTCCTTTCGCCCACGTCCCGCTGACCTGCCCGGAGACCGTGGCCGAGATCCTGAGGCTCCTGCACGAGGTCGGGGCGGTCGAGCAGATCACCGAACTGCTCGACCGGGATCCGGCGGGCCGGGTCTCCCTCACCGCGGCACGGCCGGCGGCACGTCTGCTGGACCGCCTCCACGAGGTGAACGCCGGTGACCAGATCGACCTGGTCCTGAACCGCGATCCGGCCGCCGTCGTCGCGCTCGACGACCCCGACGCGGTGATCGACCTGCTCAACTCGCTGCACGCCGTCGAGGCGGCCGACCAGGTCACCACGCTGGCGCACCGCGCCGCCACCCGGACCACCATCTACGACCCCGCCGCCACGGCACGCCTGCTCGACTGCCTCCACGAACTCGACGCCGACGACCCGATCGCCGTCCTGCTGGACCGCGACCCCGCCGCCCACGTCGCACTCGACAACCCCGACGCGGTGATCGACCTGCTCAACTCCCTGGACACCGCCAAGGCCACCGACCAGGTCACCACGCTGGCCCACCGCGCCGCCACCCGGACCACCGCCAACGACCCCGACGCGACGGCACGCCTGCTCGACTGCCTCCACGAGCTCAACACCGGCGACCAGCTCATCGCGCTCGCGCACCGCGCCGCCACCCGCGTCCCGCTCGACGACCCGGACGCCGTGGCCCGCCTGCTCGACCGCCTGCACGAGTTCGAGGCGGGCGAACAGGTTTCCGTGCTCGCGCACCGTGCCGCCGCGGCGGCACCCCTCGACTACCCGAACGACGTGGCCGACCTGCTGAACCAGCTGCACCGGATCGGGGCGACCGAGCAGGTCGCCCTCCTCGCGCAGCGCGCCGCCGCCAACGCCGCGCTGCACCACCCGTACGCGGTCGCCCGGCTGCTCGACAGCCTGCGCGCGATCGGGGCGGACGAGCAGATCGCCGTGCTGCTGGACCGCGATCCCGTCGCCGCGGTCGCCCTCGACCACCCCGACGCCGTGGCTCGCCTGCTCGACCGCCTGCACCGGCTCGGCGCCCACGAGCAGGTGGTGGCGCTGGCACACCGCGCCGCCACCCTCGCCACCCTCGACAACTCGTACTTCGTGGGCCGCCTGCTCGACCGCCTCCTCGAGGTCGGAGCCACCGAGCAGGTCGCCGAACTCGCGAAACGCCTGCCCGCCGCGGGAATGGCGGGCCACTTCATGAGGATCGGCGACCACGAGGTCACGTTCCGGTTCGGGCGGGAGCCGGAGGGCACCGCCACCGAATCGTGGGACTGGGACGACCTCGACTGACGCGGTCACTCCGCCAGGAAGACCTCCCGCTTCGCCACCGTGCTCTCGAAGCGGTCGAGGCTCGCCTGCTGGTCGGTCGGCAGGGCGCTCAGCATCACGTGCAGCAGCGCCGAGGACAGCGCCGTCGACGCCGCGTGCGAGTCGAACGCGAAGTCCGAGCTGACCGGTGCCGCGAGCACCACGTCGGCGTGCTCGGTGAGAGGGCTGATCTGCTGGTCGCTGACGAGCACCCTGGTGAGCCCCGCGCGGCCCGCCCAGACCAGCGCGTCGCGCGTCTCCCTCGGGTAGCGGGGCAGCGCGAACGCGAGCACGCACGTCGCCCCGGCGTCCACCGCCCTGGTCAGCCCGTCCTCCAGCAGCGTGCCGGGGACGTCCAGCACCCGGACGTCCAGGTGCACCTTCGCCGCGAAGTAGCCGAAGAGCCGGGCCTGCGGCGCGGACACGCGCAGGCCCAGCACCGGCAGCGGTCGGGAGGCCGCCAGGAGCGCGGCGGCCTCCCGCAGCGGACCGGGGTCGGCCAGCGAGTCGCGCAGCCGGCACAGGTTCCGGATCTCCGAGTCGACCAGCACCTGGAGGTCGTTGAGGCCCTCGGCCGGAGCGGTGGTCCGGCGGTCGAGGACCAGGGCCCGCAGCGCCGACCGGAACTCCGGGTAGCCCTCGAACCCGAGCGCGAAGGCGAACCTGGTCACGGACGCCTGGCTCACGCCGACGCGTTCGGCCAGGTCCACCGTGCCCAGGAACGCCGCCTCGTCCGGGTTCTCCAGCAGGTAGCGGGCGATGCGCCGCTGCGCGGGAGAAAGCCGGTGGGGCGCCAGCAGTTCGCGCAGCCCGGCTGTGTCGTCGGTGGCCACCGGTGTTCCTAGGAGGTCAGGCCCTGCTGCTTCAGCCAGGCCTCGGCGACCTTGTCCGGGTCCTCCTTGTCGTTGTCCACCTTGGCGTCGAGCTTGCTCAGCTCGTCGGTCGTCAGCTTGTCGTTGAGCACCGCCAGCGCGGCCGACACCTCGGCGGTCGCCTTCGTCTCGTTGATCAGCGGCATGACGTGCTGCGCGGGCACGAGGTCCTTGCTGTCCTCCAGCACGACCCAGCCCTTGTTCTTGATCGTCACGTCGGTGCTGAAGAGGTTCGCGACCTGGATGTCGCCACCCTCCAGCGCGCCCTTGGTCAGCGGTCCGCCCGCGTCGAGCGACTTGAACTCCTTGAAGTCGACGCCGTAGACCTCCT
>DATMCA010001705.1:0-9709 GCA_035559015.1 Umezawaea sp.
TTCGACACCGCGTGCTCCGACCTCGGCGTCCCGCTCACCGAAACCGTGCACGTCGGCGACCGGCTGCACGCCGACGCCATCGGGGCCCGCGACGCGGGGATGCGCGGGGTCTGGCTCAACCGCCAAGGCCCCCGCGAAGGCGCGATGCCCGCGGGCATCAGCACCATCAGCACGCTCGCCGAGCTACCCGAACTGCTTGTCTGCGAGCTCTCGACCGCGCACGCCTGAACACCCGCCGGAGCGGCGCACACCGGCCCTCACCTCGCCCGATGGGATGAGGTGGGGGCCGATTTCACTTCTGTGGCCACCGTGGTCTAGTATTCATCTCGTTGGAACGAGCGGCCCTCAGCGCGAAGAGCGGGAGAGCCGATCAGGAAAACATTGGGGTATGGTGTAATTGGCAGCACGGCTGATTCTGGTTCAGTCAGTCTAGGTTCGAGTCCTGGTACCCCAGCTGCAGAGTAGAAATCAGAGTCTGATACGCTACTCGGGCAAGAAGCAAGAACAGCGGTTTGAAGTTGGATCGCACATAGCAGTACAATTGAATTACCTAGGGCCCCGTCGTCTAGCGGCCTAGGACGCCGCCCTCTCAAGGCGGTAGCGTGGGTTCGAATCCCATCGGGGCTACAGATCCGGGAGATCCCCATGCGCAAGTGAGCGCATGGGGATCTTTCGCATTTTGCGCTGGGGCTCTCGCCCCAGACCCCAAGGCAGGGCGGGCTTCGCCCCCCTGCACCCCCCGGTATGTGCAGGTGGTGGCCTGTATGGAGGGGGGAGGTGCCTGCTTTTAAAGCGAGCGAGGCAGCTGGGGCTCGACTTCGTCTTCGCGGGGGAGGGGAAGTTTGTGGAGTGTGCGTAATGGGGATGTGGTGGTGTGGCAAAGGCCGTGAGTGGAGTGCTCACGGCCTTTGTGGGTGTTGGGTTTTAGAGGCGGGATTGTAGGGCTTCTGCTGCGGCTAGTAGGTCGGCTGCCCATCTTGCGCCCGGGCGTCTGCCCATGCGGTCTATTGGGCCTGAGACTGAGATGGCGGCTACTACTTGGCCTGCGCTGTCGCGTACGGGGGCGCTGACGCTTGCCACGCCTGGTTCGCGTTCTGCGACGCTTTGGGCCCAGCCTCGTCTGCGTACCTCTAGGAGGGTGCGTTCGCCGTAGACGGCGTCCGCTAGCACTGATCTTTGGGTGCCTGGGTCGGACCAGGCGGCTAGGACCTTGGCGCCTGAGCCTGCTGTCATCGGGAGCCTGGCGCCTATGGGGACGGTGTCTCGTAGGCCGCTGGGGGGTTCGGCGGAGGAGACGCAGATTCGTTGCATGCCGTCTCGGCGGTAGAGCTGGACGCTTTCGCCGGTTATGTCGCGTAGGCGGGGGAGTACTGACGCCGCCGCGTCGAGCAGGGGGTCGGTCGCGCCGCCTGCCAGTTCTGCCAGTGCCGCGCCTGGACGCCAGCGGCCGTCGGAACCCCGTCGGAGGAGGCGGTGGACCTCCAGGCCTACCGCGAGCCGGTGAGCGGTCGCTCGTGGCAAGCCTGTTCGGTTGCAGAGTTCTGCCAGTCCACACGGATCCTTCGCGACGGCGTTCAACACGGCCACAGCCTTGTCCAGCACGCCGATCCCGCTATGCTGTCCCACAGCGCGATACTAACTTCCCGGTATCTGGGAAGTCCAGAAGTTATCGGGAGCCCCCGCTCGTGAGAGAGCTCCCAGCCACGAACCGATGGGGATGAAGCGATGGGCCGCACACTCGCGGAGAAGGTGTGGGAGGCGCACGTCGTGCGCCATGGCGACGGCGCCGAGCCGGACCTCCTCTACATCGACCTCCACCTGCTGCACGAAGTGACGAGTCCGCAGGCGTTCGACGGGCTCCGGCTCGCGGGCCGCGGGCTGCGCCGCGTCGACCTGACGATCGCCACCGAGGACCACAACGTGCCGACGGTCGACATCGACCAGCCGATCGCGGACCTCGTGTCGCGGACGCAGGTCGACACGCTGCGGGCCAACTGCAAGGAGTTCGGCGTCCGCCTGCACCCCATGGGTGACGTGGAGCAGGGGATCGTCCACGTGGTGGGGCCGCAGCTCGGCCTCACGCAACCGGGCATGACGGTGGTGTGCGGCGACAGCCACACCTCCACGCACGGCGCGTTCGGCGCGCTGGCCTTCGGCATCGGCACGTCCGAGGTCGAGCACGTGATGGCGACGCAGACGTTGCCGCTGCGGCCGTTCAAGACGATGGCCATCACGGTCGACGGCGAGCTGCACGAGGGCGTCACGGCGAAGGACGTGATCCTCGCCGTCATCGCGAACATCGGCACCGGCGGCGGCCAGGGCTACGTGCTGGAGTACCGCGGCGCGGCCATCGAGGCGCTGTCGATGGAAGCCCGCATGACGGTGTGCAACATGTCCATCGAGGCTGGTGCGCGCGCCGGGATGATCGCCCCGGACGAGGTGACCTTCGAGTACCTGAAGGGGCGTCCGCACGCTTCCGTTGGGGCCGAATGGGATGCCGCGGTCGAGTACTGGAAGACCCTCCGCACGGACGACGACGCCGTCTTCGACGCCGAGGTCCACATCGACGCGAGCACCCTGACCCCCTTCGTCACGTGGGGGACCAATCCCGGGCAGGGGCTGCCGTTGAGCGCCTCCGTGCCGGACCCCGAGGCGATCGGCGACGACAACGAGCGGGTCGCGGCCGAGAAGGCGCTCACCTACATGGGCCTCGAACCGGGCACGCCGCTGCGGGACATCAGCGTGGACACGGTGTTCCTGGGGTCGTGCACGAACGGCCGCATCGAGGACCTGAGGGCCGCCGCGGCCGTGCTGCGCGGGCACCGGGTGGCCGACAGCGTGCGGATGCTCGTGGTGCCCGGCTCGATGCGTGTTCGCGCTCAGGCGGAATCCGAAGGGCTGCACGAGATCTTCCTCGCGGCGGGCGCCGAGTGGCGCCAGGCGGGCTGCTCGATGTGCCTCGGCATGAACCCGGACCAGCTCAAACCCGGTGAGCGCAGCGCCTCCACGTCCAACCGGAACTTCGAGGGCAGGCAGGGCAAGGGCGGGCGCACGCACCTCGTCTCGCCGCTGGTGGCGGCCGCCACGGCCGTGCGCGGCACCCTCTCCTCCCCCGACGACCTGGCCTGAGAAGGGAATCAGCGACCATGGACGCGTTCACCACCCACACGGGCATCGGCGTGCCGCTGCGCAGGTCCAACGTGGACACCGACCAGATCATCCCGGCCGTCTACCTCAAGCGGGTCACCCGCACGGGCTTCGAGGACGGCCTGTTCGCCGCTTGGCGCAACGACGAGCACTTCATCCTCAACCAGGAGCCCTTCAAGTCCGGCTCCGTCTTGGTCGCCGGCCCCGACTTCGGCACCGGGTCCTCCCGCGAGCACGCGGTCTGGGCGCTCATGGACTACGGCTTCCGGGTGGTGATCTCCTCCCGCTTCGCCGACATCTTCCGCGGGAACTCCGGCAAGCAGGGCCTGGTGGCCGCCGAGGTCGAGCAGTCGGACGTCGAACTGCTCTGGAAGCTGCTGGAGACCGAGCCGGGCACCGAGGTGACCGTCGACCTCGCGGAGAAGACAGTCCGCGCAAAGGACTTCACCGCGGCCTTCCGGATCGACGACTACACCCGCTGGCGCCTGCTCGAAGGATTGGACGACATCGCCCTGACCTTGCGCCACGCCGATCTGATCGACGACTTCGAGTCCCGCCGACAAGGATGGCTGCCCACCACGGATCCGCTTCCGACGAGCTGAGAGCGAGCCTCGGATTCGCCTCTCACGAGGGCGAATCCGAGGTCCCCAGCCCCTCCCAAAGTGCCCCAGGAGGGGGTTTCTGTCCCTCGACAGAGCGCAATTGCCCACGCCACAACGAAAAATATGGCGTGGCGATTGGTATTTCCCTTCATATGGGCTTACCGTGGCCATCAGTCGGCCCGACTAAGGGCCGTAAGCGTCCTGGGAGGGACTGACGGTGAACAAGGCCCAGCTCATCGAGGCGCTGTCCGAGCGTCTTGGAGACAAGAAGAACGCCGCTGCTGCAGTGGACGGGCTCGTCGACGTGATCGTTCGCAGCGTCCACAAGGGCGAGAAGGTGAACATCACCGGGTTCGGCGTGTTCGAGAAGCGCGCCCGTGCGGCGCGCACCGCTCGCAACCCGCGTACCGGCGAGACCGTCAAGGTCAAGAAGACCAACGTGCCCGCGTTCCGCGCCGGCTCGACGTTCAAGGACGTCGTGAGCGGTGCCAAGAAGCTGCCGCGTGTTGCCGCTGCCGCAAAGGCTCCGGCCGCTGCCGCGACGACGACGCGTGCGGCCGCTGCGGCGAAGCCCGCCACCGCCACCAAGGCGCCGGCGACCCGCAGCACCACGGCACGTACGACGACCACCCGCACGGCGCGCGCCACCACGGCCCGCACCGCCGCCGCGGCGACCAAGGCCCCGGCCACCCGCAAGACCACCACGGCAGCGGCGAAGCCCGCCGCCGTGAAGGCTCCTGCGGCCGCCAAGGCCCCCGCCAAGACGGCTACCGCCAAGGCGCCCGCCAAGACCGCAGCGGCGAAGCCCGCCGCCGCGGCCGCGGCCAAGAAGGCCCCCGCCGCCAAGACCACGGCAGCGGCGGCCAAGGCCCCCGCCACCAAGGCAGCGGCGAAGCCCGCCGCCGCCAAGAAGGCTCCGGCGGCCAAGAAGAAGTAGCACCACCTCCCTCATAGGGGAGCAGCACCACGCCCAGGGCCCGATGCGGACGCGCATCGGGCCCTGGCGTATGCCTTTTGCGCCTGCAAGAGCACGTCAGACGCGTATTCGGGATTGTGCGGCCGATCCAGCGCCCCACGTCCACAACCGTGAACCGCTCCTCCTTGCGCGCGTTGAGGACGACGGCAGATCGATCGGTCGCACCCGATCGACCCACCGGAACAACTCCGGCCCCTCACCGGAATCCCGCGCTCCGGCAGTTCCACCCACCAGCCCGCCGCGAACCCGGATCGCCGTCTCGCGCCCGGCGACGAAATCGTGCCGTGATGGGGCGTCCCGCACCGAACGCTTTGCGCCCGGCCGTAGTTCCGCGGCACCCCCGGTCATTCCCCGGATCCTGTGGAGCAATTCTGTGGACGCCGAGGGCCGGCGCCCGGAGTCTGGTCGAGTGGAACTCGATGCGAGGCGGAACCGGGCGGCTTGGGAAGCGGCGTCGCAGAAGCACGTGCGCGAGTACGACGAACTCCTGGAAGAGGCGCGGAACACGACTTCCCTGTTCCCCCGAGAAGAGGAACTGCTCCGCCCGCTGATGCGAACATCGCCCACCGTCGTGCACCTGCAGAGCGGCCACGGCTTGGACGACATCGCACTCGTGGCCGCAGGGGCAGGAGTTGTAGTCGGCGTCGACTTCAGCCGCACCGCCGTCGCCTCCGCTCGACGTCGAGCGGTTGACCTTGGTGTTCCTTGTCACTACGTGGTCGGGGAGTTGCCGGGCGCGCCGTTGGCGGCCGGCTGCGCGGATGTGGTCTACACGGGCAAGGGCGCACTCATCTGGATGCCCGACCTGGACACCTGGACACCTGGGCAGCGGACGTGGCCCGCCTGCTGAGGCCTGGGGGATGGCTGTTCTTGTACGAGTCGCACCCGGCGGTGCCACTGTGGACGTGGGACCCGGACGAACCACGGATCAGGCCGGACCGGGGGTACTTCGAGCGGGGCTTCGTGAACGACACGTTCCCGGGACACGGGGCGGTGGAGGCGCAGGCAACGCTGGGAGAGGTCGTCACGGCCGTCGTGCGGGCCGGGATGGAGGTTCGGGTACTGGAGGAGTACGCGGAGCCGTTCTGGAGAGCTGGGGGCGTGGACGCGGCCGCTTGGAGGGGCGCGCTGCCGAACTCGTTCGCGCTCCTGGCTCGGAGGGGTCGGGTCTGAGGGCTTGGAATGATCGGTTCGTGGCTGAGGGGTTGGACGCCTCGACTTCGTCATCGGGCGTGGGTACCCCGCCGCCACCCCGCTCGCGCGATTGTCTCCAGGGCGCTTCGGATCGGGGCGGCGGAGGAGGAGTGCGGTGGGTTGGTTGCGTGCTCCCGCTTTGAGGGTGGTGGGTCGAGTCGCGCCGCGAGGGTCAGCAGTGTGGTGGGCCGAGCACTGTTGCTGCGACGACCAGGCATCGTCGTCACGTCTGAGCAGCGATGGGATGGCAACAGCCCCAGCTCACGCGCCAGTGAGCCCACCTGCCCAAGCTCCCGCACGAGCCGCACCCACGAGTTCCCGCACCAGCAGCACCCACAGGTTCCCGCACCAACCGTGGTCGATTTTACTTGGGGGATTTGCCCCTTAAAGTTGCAGATCGGGCAGGGCTTTCGGGCACTGCCTTTTAGCCCGATCAAGGGGCAAATCTAGGGGCCCCAAGTCAAATCGACCACACCACGCTGGTACTGCCAGCCGCAGCCACACCACCGCCGGTACTCGCGGTCTCACCAGCCCCCACCGCCGGAACCCGCAGCCGTCCAAGCTCCCACCCCCCACACGCTCCAAGACTGTCGGACCTCTCCCCTATCGTTCGTCCCATGTCCGAGCAAGCGGCGACGAGTGCGGTCGCGACGAGTTCCCGCCCAATCCGTCGACCGGCCCTGTCCCCCTCCCGCGCCGGTGACTTCAAGCAGTGCCCGTTGCTCTACCGCTTCCGCGCCGTGGACCGCCTCCCCGAGGTCCCCACAAAAGCTCAGGTCAGAGGCACAGTCGTCCACGCCGTCCTAGAAGACCTCTTCGCCCTTCCCGCCCCGGAACGAACCCCCCAGACAGCCAAGTCCCTCCTGGCCCCGGCCTGGGCCCGAGTGCGCGAAGAACGCCCCGAATTCGCCAACCTCTTCACCGGCCCGGACGACCCGGCCCTCACCAAATGGCTCCAAGAAGCCGACACCCTCCTCGACGGCTACTTCGAACTGGAGGACCCCACCAGGTTCGACCCCGACGCCCGCGAACTGCTCGTCGAGTCCGAACTCCCCTCAGGCGTCCTCCTCCGCGGCTACATCGACCGCGTGGACGTAGCCCCAACAGGCGAAATCCGCGTCGTCGACTACAAGACCGGCGCCGCCCCCAGGCTCATCGGCGAGGCCAAGGCCCTCTTCCAGATGAAGTTCTACGCCCTCATGCTCTGGAAGCTCCGCGGCGAGGTCCCCCGCCAACTGCGCCTCATGTACCTCTCCGACCGCCAGGCCCTCGCCTACACCCCGGACGAAGCCGAACTGGCTCGCTTCGAACGAACCCTGGAAGCCATCTGGGTCGCCATCCTCAAGGCGGGCAAGACCGGCGACTTCCGCCCCAACCCCAGCAAGCTCTGCGACTACTGCGACCACAAGGCCTTCTGCCCGGCCTTCGACGGCACCCCGCCCCCGTACCCCGGCTGGCCCGAACCGGACGGCAGCGTGGAAACCCCTCTGGACAGGGTCGACTAGTGGCGGCCTTCTACGAGCGGCTGGGCACCAACAGCTACCGCTCCACCGAGCACACGGCAGGCCCGTGGAGCACCGCGAGCCAGCACCTCGGCCCACCCTCGGCCCTCCTGGTCCGGGAGCTCGAAGCCTGCGCCCCTCGCGACGACGTGCTCCTGTCCCGGCTGGTCTTCGAGGTCCTGGGCCCGGTCCCGGTGGCGGACCTGGAGGTGACGGCCTCCGTCATCCGCCCCGGCCGCTCGGTGGAGCTGCTCGCCGCCGAGCTGACCCACGAGAACCGAGCCGTCCTCAGGGCCCAGGCCTGGCGGATCACCCGCGGCGACACCGCCGCCATCGCGTCCGACTCCTCCGGCATGCTCCCGGAACCCCCGGCCTGCCCGAAGATGACCATGCCCGAGGACTGGTCGTGCGGCTACCTCGAAGCGGTCGACTGGCGCTCGGTGGACGGCGACATGGTCACCCCCGGCGACGCCATCGTCTGGGGCAGACCGCTGATGCCCACCGTCGAGGATGAGGAAACGACCGCGCTCCAACGGCTCTTCACCATCGCCGACTCGGCGAGCGGCGTGTCCAGCCGCCTGGACATCCGGAAGTGGCTGGCCATCAACACCGACCTCTCCGTCCACCTGCACCGGGAACCGCAGGGCTCGTGGTTCGCGCTGGAGGCGTCGACGGTCATCGGGCCGACCGGTGTCGGCGTCGCGTCGAGCGTCGTGCACGACCTGCTGGGCCCGGTGGCGCGCACGGCCCAGTCGCTGTTCGTCCGCGAGAGGTAATCCCCGCCCCTCCCTTGACCTGGTGGAAACACAGCGCAACACTGCGTGAACAAGCTGAGGTGAGAGCGCTCCCACTGACGCCCCCTGCACTCAACGAGGAGGCACAGTGTCCACCCTGCGTCGTGTTCTGCTCGTCCTGACCGGCCTGCTGCTGGCCGTACCCCTGGCCCCACCCGCCAGCGCCGCCCCGGCCCTCGTCTGGTCCGACGAGTTCGACGGACCGTCGGGCTCCCGGCCCAACAGCGCCAAGTGGGCCTACGACATCGGCAACGGCTCGAACGGCTGGGGCAACAACGAGTTGGAGGCGTACACCGACAAGACCTCGAACGTCGCCCTCAACGGCGGCGGCCAACTGGTCATCACCGCCCGCCGGGAGAACTCCGGCATGGCGTGCTGGAACGGCGGCAACTGCCAGTACACCTCCGGGAAGCTCACCACGAACAACCGGATCAACTGGACCTACGGCCGCATCGAGGCCCGGATGAAGCTCCCGTCAGGCCAGGGCATCTGGCCCGCCTTCTGGATGCTCGGCTCGAACATCGGCCAGGTCGGCTGGCCCAACTGCGGCGAGATCGACATCATGGAGAACATCGGCCGCGAACCGAACACGGTCCACGGCACCATCCACGGCCCCGGCTACTCCGGAGCCGGTGGGATCGGCGCCGCGAAGCAGAACGGCCAACCGTGGTCCGCCGCGTACCACACCTACGCGATCAACTGGTCCGCGAACCGCATCGAGTGGCTCGTCGACGGCGCGGTCTACCAGACCCGCACCCCCGCCGACCTCGGCGGCCGGAGCTGGGTGTTCAACAACAGGTTCTACCTGATCATGAACCTCGCGGTCGGCGGCCAGTGGCCGGGCAACCCCGACGGCTCGACGCAGTTCCCGCAGCAGCTCGGGATCGACTACGTCCGGGTCTACCAGGGCTGACGCGAAGGGGTGCGGCGGTCCTCGCCCGCCGCACCCCGGTTCGCACTACTGGAAGATCACGTCACTGCACAGGTAGTACGACTGGTCGAGGTGACTGGCCTGCCAGATCACGTAGACCACGTGCCGCCCCGTGCGGCTGCCCGCGTTGACCGCCGTCGAGTACGTGCCAGCCTGCGCGTAGCGCCCGGTCCTGACCACCTGCTCCAGGTTGCCCCACCCGAGCGCCTGCCGGGTCGGGTCGAAGCCCTGCTTGGTGATGTACACGGCGAGGTAGTCCGCGCCGTGCCGGGCCTGGTCGGTGATGGTCAGGGTGAACTGCCTGCTCTTCGTCGCGGCCTGCCAGGCGCCGACGGCGTCGAGGGCGTTGTAGCGGGGGGCCTGTGTGCGCCCGCCGCTGCACAGCGTGCCGTCGGGGATCGCCGCCTGGTGGTTGCCCGCGACGCCCTCCCGGTACAGGCCGTTCCAGTTCCACATCGCGTTGGGGTCGGCCTGCCAGGCCTGCCAGCACATCGGATCCAGCGTGGCCATGGTCGGGTCCTGGAACTTGTCGCCCCAGCGCTGCCAGCAGCCGTAGTTGCGGG
>DATMCA010001706.1:0-2651 GCA_035559015.1 Umezawaea sp.
CAGTTCCCCCGCCTTGCCCACCGCCGCCGGCGGGTGCCGCGCCCAGCCGCCCAGCCCGTTCGCCTCCAGCAGCGCCACGACCCGCGCCCCCACCCGCAGCAGCGACCGGGCGACGGGCAGCAGGAACGGCCCGGTGCCGGACACGACGACCCGCCGTCCGACGGCGACGCCGTGGCCCTTGGCCAAGGTCTGGGCCGCGCCCGCCGCGTACACACCGGGCAGGTCCCAGCCGGGGAACGGGACCACGCGGTCGTGCGCGCCGGTGGCCAGCACGACGGCGTCGGCGTCGAGCACCCGGCCGGTCCGGTGTGGACTGTCCGCCGGGCCGGTGCGCACGTGCAGCCGCAGGCCTTCCGCCGCCCACACGGTGCTCTCCGGCAGGTGGCGCACCCGTGGGTCCACGTTCTGCTCGGTTCCCCGGTGGTACTGGCCGCCCAGGTGCCTCTCGGAGTCCACCAGCACGACCTCGGCACCCTCCCGCGCGGCGGCGTCGGCCGCGGCGAGACCGGCGGGACCGCCCCCGACCACGACGACCCTCATCCGGGCAGCTCCGCCCCGTGCTGGGTGCGCACGACGTCACCGTCGACCGGAACCCGTTGGCACGCCCGGACGTCCGGCACGCCGTTGACCACGACCAGGCAGTCGAAGCACACGCCGATGCCGCAGAACACCCCTCGCGGCCTGCCGCCGTTCCTGGTGGTGCGCCACGACGACCGCCCGGCCGCGATCAGGACGGCGGCGATCGTCCGCCCCTCCGGTACGTCGTGCGGCTCGCCGTCGACGGTGATCCTCATGTGCACACCCCCGGTCGGTCCACTCGGAACGGTCGCGCGTCGACGTGCGGCTCGACGCCCGTGACCAGTTCGGCCAGCAGTCGCCCGGTGGCCGCCGCGAGCCCGATGCCCGCGCCCTCGTGACCGGTCGCGTGCCAGAGCCCCGGCAGGCGCGGGTCGGCGCCGATGATCGGCAGGTGGTCGGGCGCGTAGGGCCGGAACCCGCCGTAAGAGCGCAGGACGGGGACGTCCGCCAGCACCGGGAACAGCCCGATCGCCCGCCGGGCCAGCGCGCGGGGCACCTCGACCCGCAGCGAGGCGTCGAAGCCGACCCGTTCGCGGCTCGACCCGATGAGCACGGTGCCGCCCGCCGTCGACTCGACCACCGTCGACACCTGGAGGTCGGCGTCCCCGCTGGCGACCGCGCCCACGTAGTCGGCGTCGTACACCTTGTGCCGCACGGTGTCCGGCGGCAGCGCGGCCGTCACCAGGATGACGCCCCGGCGCGGCAGCACGGTGACCGGCGCGCCGAACGCCGCCGACACCTCGCCGGACCACGGGCCGCAGGCGATCACGGCAGCGCCGCACGGCACGTCGCCGCCCTCGGTCCGGACGGCCGCGACCGCGCCGTTCGCCCGCCGCACGCCGAGGGCCCGCACGCCGGGCCGCAGCGTTCCACCTCGCCGCCGGACGGCGGCGAGCAGCGCCTTCGTCACGAGCACCGGCTGGAGCTGGGCGTCCTGCGGGTAGTGGACGGCCGCGACGACCGCGCGGGTGAGGTGCGGTTCGAGGTCGAACGCCTCCGCCGGGGTGATCGGCCGCGCGTCCACGCCCGCCGTCCGCTGGGCGGCGGCGAAGTCGGTCAACGCGGTGTCGCCGGTGGCGACGACCAAGCCGCCCTTGGCGTCCCACTCCACGTCGGTGTCGAGGTCGGCGAGCAGGTCGGGCCAGCGGCGCAGCGACGCCAGCGCGAGGTCGAGTTCGGGACCGGGGGCCTTGTCGGAGACCAGGACGTTGCCCTCGCCCGCGGCGGACGTGCCCGCGCCGAGCGGGCCGCGGTCCAGCACGGTGACCCGGAGCCCGGCCGCGCTCAGCGCCTCGGCGCACGCCGCGCCGATGACGCCCGCGCCGACCACCACCACGTCCGGGTACCGCACTCGCACCCCAATCGTTCATTGAAGTGAACGATCTGAGCCTAGGCTCGCGGTGGGACCGGGGTCAATCCCCGTGGGCGTCCCGACCTGGGTGAACACCGTCCGGGTACTCAAGGAGCAGCACGGACTCCACCGGACCGCCGACGGTCTCGTAGGTGTGCGGGCCCTGGGCCGGGAAGCACACGTAGTCGCCTGGTCCCAGCTCGTAGGGCGCGTGCGCCGGGCCGACGCGGAGCACGCCCGACGTGACCAGCACGTGCTCGCGGCCGGGGTGGCCTGCCGAGTACTGGGTCTGGCCGGGTCGGACGCGCTGGTCGTAGACCTCGACGACGGTGTCGCCGATCGTCAGCCTGCGGACCATGCGCAGGTCGACGGCGTTGCTGGAGAGCACGTCGAGGTCGGCGGCGCGCACCAGCACGACCTCCGAATCGGCGGGCGCCGTCAGCAGGTCGGACACCGGCACACCCAGAGCGTTCGACAAACTGAACACCGTGTCGATCGTGGGATTGCCCGACCCCGACTCCAACTGGGACAGCGTGCCCTTGGCGATGCCCGACCGGCGCGCCAGTTCCGACAGCGACAGACCGCCGTGGTCGCGCAGCGCGCGCAGGTTCGCCGCGAGCACCTGACCGGCTTGCTCCCTGACCACCCCGAGACCTCCTCCTCGCAGGCGAGCACCGTACGGGTGATGGTGCGCGCGCGACCACTCGACGCCGTTGACCGG
>DATMCA010001707.1:0-5565 GCA_035559015.1 Umezawaea sp.
GACCGGGGTCGGGTGCGCGTCGACCAGCCGGTGTCGCGGTACCTCCCCGAGTTCGGCGTGAACGGCAAGGCCGACATCACCGTCGAGCAGCTCCTCACCCACACGTCGGGCCTGGAGCCGTACCTGCCGCTGTGGCAGCGGTGGCCGGACGTGCCGTCGCGGATCAAGGCCGTGATGGACGTGGCGCCGAAGACGCCGCCGGGGTCGACGTACACGTACTCCGACCTGAACCTGATCACGTTGGGCGTGCTGGTCGAACGGGTCAGCGGGTCGCCGCTGGACCGGTTGGTGCGCGACGGGATCACCCGCCCGCTTGGCCTCGTGGACACCGGCTACAACCCGCCCGCGAGCAAGCTCGACCGGATCGCGGCGACGGAGTACCAGCCGAACACCGGGCGCGGGATGGTCCGCGGCACGGTGCACGACGAGAACGCCTGGTCGCTCGGCGGGGTCGCCGGGCACGCGGGCGTGTTCTCCACGGCGCGCGACCTCGCCGTGCTCGGTCAGGCGATCCTCAACGGCGGCAACTACGCGGGCCACCGGATCCTGCGGCCGAAGACCGTCGAGCGGATGCTCACCGACTTCAACACCGAGTTCCCCGGCAACGCCCACGGGCTCGGCTTCGAGCTGGACCAGCGCTGGTACATGGGCGCGCTCAGCTCCCCGCGCACGGCCGGGCACACCGGGTTCACCGGCACGACGCTGGTGATCGACCCCATGTCGCGGTCGATCGCGGTCCTGCTGACCAACCGCGTGCACCCGTCCCGCGACTGGGGCTCCGTCAACCCGGCCCGCCGGGCCGTGGCGGACGGTCTCGCGAAGGCGCTCGCCGTCCGCCCGCAGCACGGGCCGGACGCGTGGACGCCCACCACGACCGGCGCGACGCTCACCACCGGTGACGTCCCCGGCGCGCGGCGGGTCGCGTTCGACGCGTTCGTGGACCTGGACGTCGGCGACAGCGTCGTGCTCCAGGCGGGCGACGGGACGACGTGGCGCGACCTGACGACCCTCACCGGAACGGGCACGAGGACGTGGAAACGGGTCGACGTCGCCGTGGACGCGAACCGGGTCCGCTGGCTCTACACGCGCGGGACTGGTTACGGCGGCAGGGGCGTTTACCTGGACGGGATTCGTGTCCTCGGCGACCGCGGGACGCTGCTCGACGCCGAGCGGAACCCCGAGGCCCTGACGGCCGTCGGCTGGCTTCCGGAGCGGCGATGAGCACCCTGCGTCGGCGCGCGCGGACAGCCTGTGAGGGCTTGGCGCCCATCCGGGTGAGAAGCCCTCACAATCGTGCCCGAGTTACTCCTCCCATGCGTTGACCAGGCCAGTGACGGTTAGTAAGTTTCCCACGTGTCCAGCCACAACCCCGATTACGTCGACGCCAGCCCCCTGGTCAAGATCCGCTCCCTCCTGCCGGGCCTCGCCCGCGCCGAGCAGCGGGTCGCCAAGGTCGTCCTGGAGAACCCCGCCACGGTCGCGCACCGCAGCATCACCGAGGTCGCCGAGGCGGCGGGCACCAGTGAGACGACGGTGACCCGCTTCTGCAAGGCCATCGGCGTGGGCGGCTACCCCGAGCTGCGCATCGCGCTCGCGGCCGACACCGCGCGCACCGCCGCCCGCGTCGACCGCGACCTGGGCGGTGACATCGCGCTCACGGACGACCTGAGGCAGGTCGTCGGCAAGGTCGCGTTCGCCGACGCGCGGGCGGTCGAGGAGACCGCCGAGCAGCTCGACGTCGAGACGCTGCAACGGGTCGTGGAGGCCGTCGCGGGCGCCGGGCGGGTGGACGTCTACGGCTTCGGCGCGAGCGCGTTCGTCGCGTTCGACCTCCAGCAGAAGCTGCACCGGATCGGCCGGGTCTGCTTCGCCTGGAACGACACCCACATCGCGTTGACCAGCGCGGCGGTGCTCACCAGCGCCGACGTCGCGGTCGGCATCTCGCACACCGGGTCGACGTCGGAGACCGTGGAGGCCCTGCGGGTCGCCAAGGAGCGCGGCGCGACGACGGTGGCGCTGACGAACTTCCCGCGGTCGCCGATCAGCGAGGTCTCCGACCACGTGTTGACCACGGCCGCGCGCGAGACCACGTTCCGCTCGGGTGCGATGGCCAGCCGGATCGCCCAGTTGACCGTGGTCGACTGCCTGTTCATCGGGGTGGCGCAGCAGCACGTCGACAGCGCGAAGTCCGCGCTGGAGGCGACCTACGACGCGGTTTCCGGCCACCGGCTGGGAGCGCGGCCCGACGGCAGACGACGACGGGAGACCGGTAAATGACCTCGCCCGGCAACGGTGTGGCGGTACGCGTGGATTCCCCGACCGAGATGCGGAACCCGCGCACCCTCGACATCGACCGGATGTCCACTTTGGACATACTGCGAGCGATCAACGTCGAAGACCACTCGGTGCCGGACGCGGTGGCGGCGGTGCTGCCGCAGCTGGCGCACGCCGCCGACCTCGCCGTCGGCGCGCTCCGCTCCGGCGGGCGGGTGCACTACGTCGGCGCGGGCACGTCGGGCAGGCTCGCCACGCTCGACGCGGCCGAGCTCTCGCCCACGTTCAACACCCCGCCGGACTGGTTCATGGCGCACCACGCGGGCGGCCCGGAAGCCCTGGTGCGGGCGATGGAGAACGTCGAGGACGGCAGCGGGGCGGCGGAGATCCGCCGCTTCGCCTCCGCGGGCGACCTCGTCCTCGGCGTCACGGCGTCCGGCCGCACCCCGTACGTCGTCGGCGCGCTGCGCGAGGCCCGCGCGCTGGGGGCGCACACCGTGCTGGTGTCGAACAACCCGATCACGCCCCCGCCGTGCGAGGTGGACGTGCTGATCGCGCTCGACACGGGTCCGGAGGCCATCGCGGGGTCGACCCGGATGAAGGCCGGGTCGTCGCAGAAGCTGGTGCTGACCTCGTTCTCCACCGCGGTGATGGTGCGGTTGGGCCGCACCTACTCGAACCTGATGGTCAGCATGCGGGCCACGAACGCGAAGCTGCGCGGCCGGACCGTGCGGATCCTGCGCGAGGCGACCGGGCTGGCCGAGCAGGAGTGCACGGACGCGCTGTCGGACGCGGGCGGCGACCTCAAGGTGGCGCTGGTGCACCTGCTGTCCGGCGCGACGATCGCGCGGGCCGCCGAGGCCCTCGTGGGCTCGGACGGGCACGTCCGCCAGGCGATGGTGTCGCTGAGCACCGCCGGGTAGCACCTAGTTCGGCAGCACCGGCCGCCACGGGATCGGCGTCGACAGGACCATGGCGCTGGACGTCTCGCCGTGGCTCCCGAGTCGGACGAGCAGCCGTTCCAGCTCCTGCACCGACGTCGTCACGACCTTCACGACCGAGCAGATGTCGCCGGTCAGCCGCACGACCTCGACCACCTCCGGGCAGTCGTCGAGCAGTTCCGGGTGCACGGTGATGCACCTCGGGCCGTAGCACTTCATCCGCACCAGGGCGACGACCGAGCGTCCGACGGCCGTCGGGTCGACGGCGGCCCGGTAGCCGGTGATCACGCCCGCGTTCTCCAGCCTCCGCACCCGCTGCGCCACCGTCGGCGGTGAGATGTGCACCCGCCTGGCCAGCTCGTTGTACGACAGCCGGGCGTCCTCCTGGAGGGCTTCCAGCAGGGCCCAGTCCACGGAGTCCAGGTCGGTGCTCATGAACGCAAAGCTATCCGCCGAAATGGCTTTCAGCCATGAGATTTCCACAGCCCAACGGTCGTCGACGTGCATTCAGAAATGCCACTCGACGACGCATGATGAAGACATGAGCACTTGTCCGGTCATCCACAGCGGCGAAGAGGTCCCCAAGCTCGACTTCGGCGGCACCACGCCGTACGAGGACTACGTCCACGCCTCGGTCCTGCACACGCTGCAGAAGCAGGCCTCCGACGACCCGCGTGAGATGTCGTTCCTGGTCATCACCCAGATCATGGAGCTCTACTTCGGCCTCCTGTGCTTCGAGTGGCGCCAGGCGCAGCTCGAACTGCGGGCCGACGACCTGCGCGCGGCGGTCCGCACCCTGCGCCGCAGCGACCTGCACCTCCAGGGCCTCAACGCCGCGTGGCGGCCGATCGCGCGGATGACGCCGGGCGAGTTCAACTCGTTCCGCGACGCGCTCGGCGAGGGTTCCGGCTTCCAGTCCGGCGTGTACCGCGAGATGGAGTTCCTGCTCGGCGAGAAGTCCCGGTCGATGCTGGTGCCGCACCGCGCCGTGCCGAAGCTGCACGAGGCCCTCGAAGCCCAGCTGTCCGCACCGAGCCTGTACGACGACGTCCTCGCCGCGCTGGCCCGACGGGGTCTCGCGATCCCGGCCGCCGTGCTGGAGCGTGACCTGACCCAGACTTACGAGCCCGACACCGACGTCGAGGAGGTGTGGGCGGAGATCTACCGCGGCGACGACCGCGACCTGCTCGAACTCGGCGAGGCGCTGACCGACATCGCCGAGGAGTTCGCCCGCTGGCGCTACGACCACCTCCTCGCGACCCGGCGTTCGATGGGTGCCAAGGTGGGCACGGGTGGCTCCGCGGGCGTCGCGTTCCTGGAGAAGCGCACCCGGCGTTCGGTGTTCCCGGAACTGTGGACCGCGAGGAGCTTCGTGTGACCGACTTCGACGCCGTCGACCCGCTGGCGCCCGTGCGCAAGCTGTTCGACCTGGACGACGACGTCGTCTACCTGGACGGCAACTCCCTCGGCGCACCGCCGCGCGCGGTGGCCGAGCGGATGCAGGACGTCGTGCGGCAGCAGTGGGGTCGCAGGCTGATCCGGAGCTGGTCCGAGGGCTGGTGGGAGGCTCCGCAGCGGGTCGGCGACAAGGTCGGCAGGCTGATCGGCGCCGCTCCGGGCCAGGTCGTCGTGGGCGACTCGACCAGCGTGAACATCTTCAAGGCGCTGATGGCCGCGGTGAAGGGCACCGACCGCGCCGAGATCGTGGTGGACGCGGGCACGTTCCCGACCGACGGGTACATCGCCCGCTCGGTGGCGGAGCTGACCGGCCTCGAACTGCGGCCCGCGTCGCCGGACGCGCTGGAACTGACCGAGCGGACGGCCGTGGTGCTGCTCAACCACGTCGACTACCGGACCGGCCGGATGCTGGACATGGCCGCCGTGACCGAGCAGGTGCACGCCGTCGGCGCCCGCGTGGTCTGGGACCTCTGCCACAGCGCGGGCGTGCTGCCGATCGAACTGGACGCGCTGGGCGTGGACCTGGCCGTCGGCTGCACGTACAAGTTCCTCAACGGCGGACCGGGCGCACCCGCGTTCCTCTACGTGCCGACGGCCGCGCAGGCGACGTTTGAGCAGCCGCTGACCGGGTGGACCGGGCACCGCGCGCCGTTCGCGATGGAGGAGGGCTTCACGCCCGACCCCGGCATCGCACGGGGCCGCGTCGGCACGCCGGACATCCTGTCGATGCTGGCCCTGGACGCCGCCCTGGACGTCTGGGACGAGGTGTCGCTGACCGACGTGCGGGCCAAGGGGCTGAAGCTGACGGCGTACTTCCGGTCGCTCGTCGAGGACCTGCCGGGCGTCGAGGTGATCACGCCGTCCGACGAGTGGCGGGGACACCAGATCTCGC
>DATMCA010001708.1:0-2069 GCA_035559015.1 Umezawaea sp.
GCGGTTCCTCGGGACACAGCGCAACGATCTGTGGCTGCACCACCGCGTCGCGGCGCTGAACCTGCGCCGCCTGCTCGCCCTCGGCCTGCTCCGCAGCGGCGGGTCCTGGACAGTGGCCCCGTCCTGAGCAGTGCCGCCACCGCCAGCTTGACCGCCCAGCCCACAGCGGCGCACTCTCAACCGCGACGGGCGGGGCGAACTCGTTGTCACCCTCGTCAGGGGCGCTCACCGCCGCATCGACGGCCTCGAGGCCCTGCCCGTCCCCGAACAGGCCCCGAAGCCCGTTATTCAGGACAGTCCTAGTAGTACTTTGTTAGGTGTGTCGTTACCGTTGATCCGGCACCTGCTGTGATCTTGTTGCGGGTGTGACTCCGGAGGAGATGGAGCAGGTCAGGCCGCGATTGCAGGCGTTCGCGGCGGAGATGTTCGGCGGGCTGGCGCGGTCGGATCAGCGGGCCAAGGGTGAGTTGTATCTGCGTGGGTTGCTGTTGGACGGCAAGCGCAAGTCGATGCAGCCGATGGCCGGGCGGCTGGGTGTGGATCATCAGCAGTTGCAGCAGTTCGTCACGTCCTCGTCGTGGGATCACGTCGAGGTTCGGAAGCGGGTGGCCCGGTGGGCCGATGAATTCGTCGGTCCCGAGGCCTATGTCATCGACGATAGCGGTTTCCCTAAAGACGGATCGGACTCGCCCGGGGTGGCGCGCATGTACTCGGGAACGTTGGGTAAGGTCGGGAACTGTCAGATCGGGGTCAGCGTACACGCGGTCACCGATGTGGCGTCGGCAGCGATCAATTGGGCACTGTTCATCCCGGAGTCCTGGGACGATACGACAGCCGCTGACGCGGATACTGTCGCGCAGATCCGGCGGCGCCGGGCACGGTGCAGAATTCCCGATGACGTTCGGCATCGGGAAAAGTGGAGACTGGCCCTGGACATGCTCGACCAGATCATCGGGCCGCCGGGCGCGGACGAGATCGCGGACGAGATCGCGGACGAGATCGCAGGCGAGATCGCAGGCGAGATCGCGGACGGTGGTTGGGGGCTGCCCCCGAGACCCACGGTGGCCGACGCCGGCTACGGCGACATCACCGGGTTCCGTCTGGGCCTGCAGCAGCGCGGGCTGCCCTACGTGGTCGCGGTGAAGGGCACCACCAGTGCCTACCCGGTCGACGCCGTCCCGGCGGCGCCGGTGTACTCCGGCCACGGTCGGCCGCCGAAACCGCGCTACCGCGACGACCCGACCAACCTCGCCGGACTCGCCCTGGCCGTCGGCCGCAGCGCGTTGCAGTCCATCACCTGGCGCCACGGATCCCGCAGGAACTCCGCAAATCCCATCGCCGCGATGCGCTCACAGTTCCTGGCATTGCGGGTACGGCCGGCTAATCGTGAAATTCCCCGCGGTACCGACGGAAGCCTCCCGGACTGCTGGCTTATCGCCGAGTGGCCACCCGACAAAGCCGAACCCACCGACTACTGGCTGTCGAACCTGTCCGCCGACACTTCCTTGCACGAGCTGGTCCGGCTGGCCAAGATCCGCTGGCGGATCGAACACGACTACCGCGAACTCAAAGACGGACTCGGACTGGACCATTTCGAAGGCCGCAGCTACACCGGCTGGCACCGCCACGTCACACTCACCGCCGTCGCCCAAGCATTCTGCACCCAATTGCGCAACGACCCAAAAGCCCCTGTGCCGGCCTGACGCTCTACGCCGTACTCCGAGAGCTCCAGACGCTGCTCGGCACCTGGACCGGCGTCTGCAGCGTCTGCCTGCAACCCGTCCCCTGGCGTCGACACGAACTCGTCGACACGACCTAACAAAGTACTACTAGTGCCCGCCGCGTGCCATCGCGAGGACGTCGAGGGCGGCGTCGAGCTGCTCTTCGGTGAGGTGGCCGTCGCGCACGTGGCCCCGCTCGATCACCACCTCGCGGATCGTGCGCCGCTCCTTGAGCGACTGCTTGGCGACCGCCGCGGCCTCCTCGTAGCCGATGTACTTGTTCAGCGGGGTGACGATCGAAGGGGACGACTCGGCGAACTCGCGGGTGCGCGCGACGTCGGCCTCGGC
>DATMCA010001709.1:0-3118 GCA_035559015.1 Umezawaea sp.
CAGGAGCCGTGGCTGCTGAGGTTCCACCTGGACGACGTGGGCACGGCGGCGGGCCGGGCGGCGGAGCGTGATGAGCACGTCCTGCGCGTCGATCACCAGGTGGCACACCAGGTCCCGCACCAGCCACCCCGCGCACCCGGACGGCAGGCCGAAGTCCTCGTCCGGGAGCCCGGCCACCGCCGCCAGCAACGCCGTCCACGACCGCGAGAACAGGTCCACGGCCGCAACCTAGCAGCCCCCCGCCCACCCCGGCGACCGACTTCGGGACGATCACCTCACGGGCCGGCCCCGCCCGCACAGCCGCCGCAGGCAGCGACGTCGGCGGCGGACCTAGAGCCAGCCGCGTTCGCGGGCGATCGACGCGGCCTCGGACCTGTTGCGCGCGTTGAGCTTGGCCATCGCCGTGGACAGGTAGTTGCGCACGGTGCCCTCGGCCAGGTGCAGGCGGCGGGCGATCTCCGCGTTGGACGCGCCCTCCACGACCTCCCGCAGCAGCTCGCGTTCGCGGTCGGTCAGCGGGTCGGCCGAGTCCCACGCCGCCACGGCCAGTTCCGGCGACACGACCCGCTCCCCCGCGTGCACCTTGCGCAGCGCGGCGACCAGCTCGGCGATCGGCGCGTCCTTCAGCACGTACCCGAGCACGCCCGCCTCCAGCGCCCGCCGCAGGTACCCGCCGCGGGCGAACGTCGTCACGATCAGCACGCGCGTCGGGTCGCCCCGCCGGTGCAGCTCGGCCGCCACGTCGAGCCCGGACCGGCCGGGCATCTCGATGTCCGTCAGCAGCACGTCCGGCCGGTGCTCCGCGACCGCCGCGAGCGCCGCGTCCCCGTCCGCGACCCCGGCGACGACCTCGACGTCCGGCTGGAGGTCCAGCAGCGCCGCGAACGCGCCCAGCACCATGCCCTGGTCCTCGGCCAGCACGACCCGGATCACGTGGCCACCCGCAGCGGCACGGCGATCGTCACGGTCGTGCCCTCGGTGCCCGTGCGCTGCACCCGGCCACCCAGGGCCGCGATCCGCTCCCGCATCCCCGACAGCCCGTTGCCCTCCACGCCCTGCCCGCCCACTCCGTCGTCGGCCACCACCACCCGCAGCTCGCCGTCGACGGCGTGGATGCCGACGTGGCACCCGTGGGCCCCGGCGTGCCGGGCGACGTTCGTGATCGCCTCCCGCACGGCCAGCGCCAGCTGGTGCTCGGTGGACCCCACCAGCGCCAGGTCGGGGTCCCGCGTCACGCGCAGCTCGACCCCGGCGCTCGCCAGCGCTCCCCGCGCGGCGTCCAGCTCGGCCTCCAGGCTGGCCTGCCGCCAGCCGCTCACGGTGGCCCGCACCTCGGCGAGGGCGTCGCGGGCGGTGCGCTCGATCTCCAGGACCTCCGCCCGTGCCCGCACCGGGTCCAGGTCCACCAGCTCCTTCACCAGCTGGGCGCGCATCACCACGGCGGTCAGCGAGTGCCCCAGCAGGTCGTGCAGGTCCCGCGCGATCCGCTCGCGCTCGGACACCGTGGCCAGGTGCTCGATGCGCGCGTTGGCCATCCGCAGCTCGGTGTGGTCGCGGGCCCGCGCGGCCTCGGCGATCTGCACCAGCCCGATGACCCAGATGAAGACCACCGGCGGGATGACGTTCCACAGCAGGTACGGCATCGGCACCGGCGAGATCGTGGCGAAGAACAGCGTCAGCGCGGTGAGGAAGCCCATCCACCGCAGCGCCGTCCGCCGCGTCTCGGTCAGCCCGGCGCACGCCGCCGCGTAGACGAACAGGATCGCCGCACCCGCGTTGAACAGGATCGTGGCCACGCCGAGCACGGTCGCGGGCACCGTCAGCCACCAGCGGGCCTGCCAGGGCCGCAGCAGCGACATCGCGTACATCGGCAGGAAGCCCCCGATGATGACGCCCACCAGCACCCAGTCCCACGCGTCCGCCGCCGGGTCGAAGATCGGCTGGAACGCGGGCAGCACCAGGTAGACCAGGTGCACCCAGGTCCACACGCGCAATCGTGAAGTCGTCATGGTCGAGCGAAACGATAGGACAGGGCGGCCAGGCCGCCGGTGACGGCTGTCATCCCGAGCAGCACGAGGGCGTGGGACAGCACCTCGCCGGGCCCGATCTGCGCCAGCGCGAGCCGCGCCAGGTGGTAGGGCGGCAGGAACGGCGCCACGTGCCCGAAGAACGCGGGCAGGAACTCCAGGGGCATCCACAGCCCGGAGAAGATGGCCGACGGCATCAGGATCGCGTTGAGGATCGCGGCGGCGGCGTTCGTGCTCGCCTGGAAGCCGACGGCCAGCCCGAGCAGCGCGAACGGGAACGCCCCGAGGACCAGCACCAGGGCCAGCCGCACGAGCTGCCACGGCGTGGCGGTCAACGACCCGGTGGCCGCTGCGGCGCCCGCCATGGCGAGCAGGACCCCGATCGCGTAGGGGAAGGACGCGACGACCTTCGCGGCCAGCGTCACCCCCAGCGGCACGGCCGACACCTGCTTCGCCCGCAGCCACCCGCGCTCCCGGTCCTTCGCCACGCCCATGCCGGGGTTCATCAGCGTCACGGCCAGGACGCCGAAGGTGCCGAACGTGGCCAGCATCCCGCTGTTCTGCCTGCCGAACATCGACACGAAGAGGACGAAGAACCCGACCGGCATGACGATCGAGAAGAACAGCGCCGTGGGCTCGCGGACGATACCCCTCAGATCGTCCGCGAGCTCCACGGCGAAGACCCTGGTCAGGGACACGGGTCGCCGTGCGGTGACCGGGTCGGCGGCGGGCAGGTCGACTGCTGCGGTGCTCATGGCGCGACTCCTGTGGTTCGACGGGGGGTTCGGGGCGGACCGGTCGGTCTTCACGCCGCGGATCCGAGGCTCAGCACGGCTTCCTCCAGGCCGGCGTGCTCGACCCTCAGGTCGGCCAGCGTCGGGTCCTGCGCGAGCAGCACCCGCAGGGCGTCCTCGGGCGACCGGGTCCGCAGCCGCACCCTGTCCCCCTCCCGGCTCAGGGACAGCACGCCCGGCAGCCCCAGCAGCCGGGTGTCGTCCAGCGCGGTGGTGGCGATCACCGTCCGGTCGGGCAGCAGACCGATCAGTTCGTCCGGCGTGCCCGACGCGACGACCTTCCCCCTGTCCACCACC
>DATMCA010001710.1:0-5632 GCA_035559015.1 Umezawaea sp.
CCTCACCTCGGGCACCGGATGGCGCACCGCCACCACCTCCGTCCCGCACCGCGCGGGCGTCAACACCCTGGCGCTCACCGGCACCGGCGGCGACGTGCAGGTCGACAGCGTCCTGGTCGCGAACGAGGCGACGCCGAACGCCCGCGGCGCGACCCTGCCGTACACGCAGTACGAGGCGGAAGCGGGCAGCACGACCGGAACCGTGCTCGCGGCGAGCCGGGAGTTCAAGACCGTGCAGTCGGAGTCCAGCGGCAGGCGCGCGGTGCGCCTGACGACGGGCCAGTCCGTCAGCGTCACGCTCACCAAGCCCGCCAACGCGATCGTCGTCCGCTACTCGATCCCGGACAGCGCCGACGGGGCCGGTCAGACCGCGCCGCTCGCCGTGTACGCCAACGGGGCCAAGAAGCAGGACCTCTCCCTCACGTCGGCGTACAGCTGGGTCTACGGCGCCTACCCGTACACGAACAACCCCGGTGAGGGGAACGCCCACCACTTCTACGACGAGACCCGCGCGATCGTCGGCGACCTGGCGGCGGGCACGGTCCTCAAGCTGCAGAAGGACTCCGGCTCCGCCGCGTACGTCGACGTCGACCTGATCGACGCCGAGGTGGCACCGGCCGCGGCCACCGCTCCCGAGGGCGCGCTGAACGTCACGGCCTACGGCGCCGTCCCGAACAACGGGTCCGACGCCACCGCGGCGATCAGGTCCGCGATCTCGGCCGCGTCGTCGCAGAACAAGCCGCTGTTCATCCCGGCGGGCACGTTCCGGATCTCCGCGGCGATCTCCGTGGCCAACGTGAAGGTCTTCGGTGCGGGCCCGTGGCACACGGTCGTCCAGGGCACCGTCAACCGCGGTGGGTTCTTCGCCACCGGCGGCAACGTCACGATCGCCGACCTGGCCGTGTTCGGCGACGTCCGGTCACGGCTGGACAACGCGTCCGACACCGGCGTCGAGGGCGACTTCGGCACCGGATCCCTGCTGCAGGACATCTGGATCGAGCACACCAAGACCGGGATGTGGCCGGACTCCGGCACGAACGGCCTGTACGCGGTCGGGATCCGCGTGCGCGACACGTTCGCCGACGGCGTGAACATCCACGCCAAGGACGGCCCGACCACCAACGTCCGGGTCGACCAGTCGTCCTTCCGCAACACCGGTGACGACGCGCTGGCGATGTTCTCCGAAGGTCAGCCGGTCGTGAACGGCGCGTACACGTACAACACCGTCCAGTCCCCGTTGCTGGCCAACGGGATCGGCGTCTACGGCGGCACGGGGAACCGGGCCGAGAACAACCTGGTCTCGGACACGGTGACCGCCTCCGCGGGCATCGCGATCAGCACCAGGTTCAACCCGACACCGTTCACCGGCACCACGTACGTCCGGCAGAACACGCTGGTCCGCACCGGCGGCTACGAGCCCAACTGGGGTTCGCGGCTCGGCGCGCTGTGGATCTACGCGGACACCAAGGACATCACCGCGCCGATCGTGGTGTCGGACACGACGATCACCGACAGCACCTACCAGGGGCTGCTGCTCAGCTACCAGAAGACCATCAGCGGGATCAGCTTCGATCGCGTAGCGATCAACGGGGCGGGCACGTACGGGATCGAGCTGAACGCGGCGGGCAGCGCGTCCGTCTCGAACACGACCGTCACCGGCGCGGCGTCGGGCGGCCTGCTCAACTCCACCGGCTACACGCTGAACAGGGGTAGCGGGAACTCGGGCTTCTGAGTTCTCCGGGGCACCTCGTCCTCTTCCTCGGACGAGGTGCCCCCTCTTGCCCCACTTAAACTACATAGGTAGATTAGCCCGCGTGGAACCACTCGGACGCATCGGCAGGGCCACCGTCGACGTGCTCGCGGTCCTCCTGGAGAGCGACCGCCCCAGGTGGGGCCTGGAGATCATCAAGACCACCGGACGGCCGTCCGGCAGCGTCTACCCGCTGCTCGACCGCCTGGAGCGCGCGGGCTGGGTCACCTCCTCCTGGGACGACGAGGACCGCAAGGGCCCACGCCGCAGGCTCTACCTGCTCACCCGCGACGGAGCCCTTGAGGCACAACGGATCTGCGCCACCCGCCACTCCCCCGCGTGGCGCCCCGGTAGACCGGAGGCGGCCGGGTGATCGACCTCCTCACCACCCTCATCCGCGATCCCGAGGACCGCGCGCGCTACCGCGAGCAGTGGACGGCCGACCTCGACGCCGCCGCCGAACTCGGCCTGAGTCGCCGGGGTCTCCTGCTCGGCATCGCCGTGACCTGCGTCCGACTCCGCCTCACCACAGGAAAGGCCCACGCCGTGCTGCCCATCGGTCCACTCGCCATCGTCCTGCGCCACTTCGGCAACCGCGGCCAGGTCGTCGTCGCCACGTCGTTGTCGGCGCTCTTCCTGCTCGGCGGCGTGCTGCTGCTCATCCGGTAGCGCGGCGGGGGAACCAGAGCGTGTTCGGCGCGCACTTCGCGATGATCGGCGCTCCACGGGTTCCGGGCGCGGGCAGTTCCAGGACCGCCCGCGCCACGTCGGCCGTCGTGCCGTCGACGGTCCACACGACGTTGCCGCTGAAGGGCCGGTGGTCACTTCGCTCCCGCGCCGCCACGGCTTCCGCCTCGCTCCAGATGTGGATGCGGTCGTAGAAGCCGTGCCACCCGTAGGAGCCGACGATCACCAGGATCTCGCCGTCGTCGTCGGTGATGTGCTGGAAGAAGAAGCCGCGATCGACCAGTGCCCGCAGTTCACGCATGGAACCAGTGCACCGATTGCGCCTGTCGCAAAGGAAGCGCGGAGCGTGCTTCTTTCGAGGGGACTTGACATCAATGGGCGAGAGCGGCGCCGGCTGGGCAATACCGTTCCGAGGCATGGGCGAACGCAGGTCCACCACCCGCGGCCGGGCACTCGGCGCGGATCTGGCTCGGATCAGGAAGACCGCAGGCCTGGACGCGAAGGTGGTGGCCGAGAAACTCGGGTGGGCGGGAAGCAAGCTGTCGCGGATCGAGCAGGGCAAGCAAGGCGTCGAGGACCTCGAACTATTGGCCCTGCTCACCGTTTACGACGCTCTGGGTGACAACATGGCCAGGCTCCTGGACTTGAACCGGGAGTCCAGCCAGGACACCTGGCTGCACGTGTTCGGTACGGGACCGGGTGCTCGCACTCGCGCGCTGACGACCGAATTGCGACGGGCGACCACGATCATCAACTACGAGTGCTCCCTGATTCCGGGGCTGTTGCAGACCGAGGGGTACATCCGCGCACTCACCACTGTCGACCAGGACGAACTGGTCGATCAACGCAAGGCCCGGCAGGAGTTGCTCCGAGGTGCCCTGGCGCCGCTCGCGACCTTCCTCATCGAGGAGAGCGCGCTCCGACGGCCGATCGGCGGATCGGCCGTCATCCACGACCAGTTGATGCACCTGGCATTCCTCTCCGAGTGGAAGCGCATTTCGATCCGGGTGCTGCCCACTTCGGCAGGTATGCACGCCGGCGTGGACGGCTCTTTCATGCTGCTCGACAACAAGGAGGGGAAACCCCTGGTCGTCGTCGGCATCAAGGCTGCCAACGTGTACCTGGAGGGGCGAGCACAGGTCGCGAGGTACGTGGAGACAGCCGAAGAACTCGCCGGTCGAGCTCTGTCGCTGGAACAGTCACGACGTCTCATCGCGCGGCTGGCCGATGATCCCGACCTCGGACGAGCGGACCACGGTGGAGGAGAGCGGTAACCGCGTCGAGGCCGTGATGATCGCGCCGGACACGAAGACCGCGACCGGCGCGCGTTCACCTGTGTGATTCGGGACTGACCACGGTCACACTGGGTACCCCGCCGTCAAGCAAGGGGTTGAGGCGGATGGTTCTGGAACCGCGTGACCTCGTCGTTGTTGGAGCTTCGGCGGGTGGTGTCGAGGCGCTGTGCACGTTCGTGGCCGGTCTTCCCCTCGACCTGCCCGCGGCCGTCGTGGTGGTGCTGCACCTGCCCGCGGGCGGGAGCAGTGCGTTGCCCGCGATCCTCGCGCGCAGCGGGCTGCTGCCCGCCGTGAGCGCGCGGCACGGCATGGAATTGGCCAACGGTCGGATCCACGTGGCGCCGCCGGACCACCACGTCGTGGTCGAGGACGGGGTGCTGACGTTGTCGCACGGGCCGACGGAGAACGGGCACCGGCCCGCCGTGGACGCGCTGTTCCGGTCCGCCGCGATGGCGCGCGGACCACGGGTGATCGCGGTCGTGCTGTCCGGGGCGCTCGACGACGGCACGGCCGGCATGGTCGCGGTGGCGGCGCGGGGTGGCGTGACGATGGCGCAGGACCTGGACGACGCGCTCTACCACGGGATGCCGGGGAGCGTGATGAGGCACGTCCGGGTGGACTACGCGCTGCCCGCCCGGCACCTGGGCGCCGCCGTGCGCCGGCACGCGGGTGAA
The DNA here is from genome assembly GCA_035559015.1 of Umezawaea sp. GTDB lineage: Bacteria > Actinomycetota > Actinomycetes > Mycobacteriales > Pseudonocardiaceae > Umezawaea. The sequence continues at coordinate 4,407 of DATMCA010001710.1, forward strand.
CTGGTCGAGACCTCCGAGCTGCCCACGCCGTCGGCGCTGCTGCGGTTGGAGACCGGGTTCGCGGCGCAGAAGACCATCGAGGTGGACGACATGGGTGAACCGTCGGGCTTCAGCTGCCCGGACTGCTCGGGCACGCTGCTGGAACTGGACGCCGAACGGAAGCGGTACAGGTGTCGGGTGGGCCACGCTTGGACCGCCGACGCGCTGTTGGACGCGCAAGGGGGCACACTGGAGCGCGCGCTGTGGACTGCGCTGCGCACGTTGGAGGAAAAGGTGAGCCTGGCCCGCAAATTGCGGATGGACGCCCGGAGACGGGGCAGTGAAGGGCTCGCGGAGAGGTACTCGCGAACCGAGGAGGAATCCGCGCACGCCGCCGACGTGCTGCGGAGCTACCTGATGTCCGACTCCGTCGGCGCGCAGGCCAATGCCGATCGCCCCTCGTGATCACGCTGGGGTTGACGCCCACGGAGGGCGCGACCGTGGTGGAGGCGACGGGCAGGCTGGACCTGTCGAGCTACGCGGAGTTCCGCGACGGGCTGCTGAAGTGCGCGGTCACCGAGCCGACGGCGATCATCGTGCACCTGCTCGCCGGGTTCGAGGCGTCGGGGACCGCTGAGCTGAGCGTGTTCGCGACGGTGTGGATGCGGGTGTCGGAGTGGCCGGGGGTGCCGGTGATGGTCGTCGCCGACGAGGTCATGTGCACGACGCTCAAGCTCAGCGGCGTCGCCAGGTTCGTGCCGCAGTACTCGACGGTGCGGCTGGCGCTGGACTCGGTCGGCGCGCCGCGAACACGGCGCAGGCACGAGGTGCAGCTCCCCTTCTCCACCGCCACGCCGCGCCTCGCACGGGGATTCGTGCGGGACACGTGCGAGCGGTGGGGTGTGCCGGACGTCCTGGACGACGCGGTGCTGGTGGTGAGCGAGTTGGTGGAGAACGCAGTGCGGCACGCGGGGTCCGCGCCGTCGCTGCGGTTGGAGCTGCGGCCCGGTCAGTTCGCGATCGCCGTGCACGACGAGGACCCGGCCCTGCCGCGGGCCCGACCCCTGACGTCGGACCAACCCGGCGGGCGGGGTCTGCCGCTGGTGGCGGCCATGACCAAGGCGTGGGGGGTCTCGCCGAGCCCGCGCGGCGGCAAGGTGGTCTGGGCGGTGCTGCCGCTCGCCGGCATCCCGTTGTCGAGCGAGTAGCGTTACCCGCCGTGACGGATCGCAGGCCAGAGCCCGACG